>JBHGAT010000113.1:0-7437 GCA_041946645.1 Candidatus Velamenicoccus archaeovorus
TCCTCGGTGGGCATCTCGGGGATGGCGCGCTTGCGGCGCTCGCGCTTGGGGTGCGGCGCCTTGTCCGTGTCCACCGCCATCGTGAGCAGGATGTCGGAGACCTTCTTCCGGATCGACTGCGGGTCGATCCCGTGCTCGGTGTTGAACCGCATCTGGATCTTGCGGCGCCGCTGGGTCTCCGAGATGGCCGAGCGCATCGAGTCCGTCACCTCGTCCGCGTACATCAGGACCTTGCCGTCGACGTTCCGGGCGGCCCGTCCGATCGTCTGGATCAGCGACGTCTCCGAGCGCAGGAACCCTTCCTTGTCCGCGTCGAGGATGGCCACCAACGAGACCTCGGGCAGGTCGAGACCCTCGCGCAGCAGGTTGATGCCGACCAGGACGTCGAACTCGCCGAGCCGGAGGTCGCGGAGGATCTCGATCCGCTGGATCGTGTCGATCTCCGAGTGCAGGTAACGCACCCGGACGCCCATCTCGAGCAGGTAGTCCGTGAGGTCCTCGGCCATCTTCTTGGTCAGGGTGGTGACCAGGATCCGCTGGCCCTTCTCGGCGCGCCGGCGGATCTCCTCGATCAGATCGTCGACCTGGCCCTTGGTTGGCCGGACCTCGACCTCGGGATCGATCAGCCCGGTGGGCCGGACGATCTGCTCCGCAACCCGCTTGGAGACCCGCAGCTCGTAGTCGCCCGGCGTGGCCGACATGAACACCACCTGGTTGACCTTCTGCACGAACTCCTCGAACCGGAGCGGCCGGTTGTCGAGCGCGCTGGGCAGCCGGAACCCGTACTCGACCAGCGTCTCCTTCCGGGTCTTGTCGCCCTCGTACATCCCGTGGATCTGGGGCACGGTGACGTGCGACTCGTCGAGGACGCAGAGCCAGTCCGGGGGGAAGTAGTCGAGCAGCGTGTACGGCGCCTCCCCCGGCTGCCGGCCGTCGATGTGCCGCGAGTAGTTCTCGATGCCGCTGCAGAACCCCACCTCCCGGAGCATCTCCAGGTCGTAGGTGGTCCGCATGCGGAGCCGCTCGGCCTCGAGCAGCTTGCTGTGGTCCTCGAGGTCCTTCAGTCGCTGCTCCAGCTCGTCCTCGATCGTCCGGATGGCCCGCTGCATGCGCTCGTGCGAGGCCACGTAGTGGGTGGCCGGGTAGATCCAGACCTCGGGCAGCTCCTCGACGACCTCGCCGGTGACGGGGTCGAACCGGGTCATCCGCTCGACCTCATCGCCGAACCACTCGACCCGGATCGCCGTCTCCTCGTAGGCCGGGTGGACCTCGAGCACGTCGCCCTGGACCCGGAACTTGCCCCGGGCCAGGTTGACCTGGTTGCGGTTGTACTGGATGTCCACCAGCCGCTGGATGGCGAAGTCGCGGTCCAGCGCGACGTTCGTGTGCAGCCGCAGGACCTGGCCCATGTACTCCTCGGGGGTGCCCAGGCCGTAGATGGCGGAGACGCTGGCCACGATGATCACGTCGGGACGGGTCAGCAGGGCGGCCGTGGCCGAGTGCCGGAGGCGCTCGATCTCGTCGTTGATCGAGCTGTCCTTCTCGATGTACGTGTCGGTCTGCGGGACGTACGCCTCGGGCTGGTAGTAGTCGTAGTAGCTCACGAAGTACTCGACCGCGTTCTCCGGGAACACCGTGAACGGGGGCATGCCGCGATTCTAGGGCCGAACGGCGACACCCCGGTCGCCGCTCCCTGTCGGTTCGGTCCTCAGGCTCCGAGCGCGTCGACGAACCGCCGCAGGCTCTTCACGTGCGCCAGGGCGTGGTCGAACGGCCCCGTGCCAAGCAGGATCTGACCGAGCCGGGCGCCGAGCGGCCTGCGCCCCCGTGCGGTGGCCGGGGCGTACCAGCGCCCGTCGGACATCGTGCGGATGGCCTCGAGGAGCTCGGTGTGGGTGCGGTCGGCCGCCCGGCGGACCTGGGCGTAGGTCATGCCCGACGTGGCGGCCACCGCCTCGGCGTTGATGTCCGACAGCTTGCGGGTGGAGAGCTCGCGGTCGATCGGGGCCCGCTCCCCCCGCTCCCACGCGGCGAGGGCCTCGAGCGCACGCTCCTCCCAGCTCGCGAGGTGGCCGACGAGGTCCTTGGGCGACCACGCTCCACCACCCACGCCGGGCCGCTCGAGCGCGTCCCTCGGGACCTGCGCGAGCAGCGCCTCGATCGCCTCACGGCTCTCCTGCAGGATCCGGATGGCCTCGTCGCGGGTGGGCGTCCCGGGAGCCGTCACATCCGCCCCGCCTCGATGATGCTCTGCAGGAACCCCTGGGTGCGCGCCTCGCGCGGCCGGGTGAAGATCTCCTCGGGCGGCCCCTCCTCGAGGATCGCGCCCTCGTGGAGGAAGCACACCCGGTGGGCCGTATCCCGGGCGAACCCCATCTCGTGCGTGGCGATGACCATGGTCATCCCCGTGGCCGCGAGCTCTCGGATCAGGTCGAGCACCCCCGAGACGAGCTCGGGGTCGAGGGCGCTCGTGACCTCGTCGAGCAGGAGGATGTCGGGCTGCATCGCCAGCGATCGGATGATGGCCACCCGCTGCTGCTGGCCGCCCGAGAGCCGGTCGGGGTAGTCGTCCTTCTTGTCGGCCAGACCGAAGCGCTCCAGCAGCTCGAGGGCGCGTGCCTCGGCCTCGGCTTTCGGGAGCTCGAGCGCCTCCATCGGACCGAGCGTGACGTTGCGGAGCACCGTCATGTGGGGGAACAGGTTGAAGGCCTGGAACACGATGCCGATGTGCCGGCGGACCCGGTTCACGTCGACCCCCCGCCGGGTCACGTCTTCCCCGTGGATCACGATCCGGCCGCGTTCGATCGGCTCGAGGAGATCGATGCACCGCAGCAGCGTTGACTTCCCCGACCCGCTCGCACCGATCAAGCAGACGACCTCGTGCTCGGAGAGGGCCAGGTCGATCCCCTTCAGCACCTCGAGCTTCCCGAAGGACTTGTGCAGGCCCTCGATCCGGAGCACCGGACCGTCGGGGACGAGACCCCCGCTCACAGCGCTCCCCCCGCCTGCCGGCGCGCCCGCTCGCGCTGGATGAGCCAGTCGACCAGGCGGGTCATGGGGATCGTGACGGCGAGGAACATGATGGCCGCCCCCAGGTAGGGCGTGAAGTTGAAGTCGGCGTACTGCTCGAGCTGGGCCTGCTTGAAGGCCTCCGGGATGGCCACGACGAACGCCACGAGGGCGGTGTCCTTCTGGAGCCCGACGAAGTCGTTCAGGAGCGGGGGGATCACCCGCCGAACCGCCTGCGGGATCACCACGAACCGCAACGACTGGATCCTGGTGAGCCCGAGCGAGCGCGCCGACGCCACCTGGCTGGGATGGACCGACTCGATCCCGGCCCGGTACACCTCGGCCACGTACGCCGAGTAGCTGAGGATGAGCGCCACCACCGCCCAGAACGCCGGCGAGCGCGGCACGCCCGGCAGCTGCATCGCCGGCACGCCGAACCCAAGCAGGTAGACCACCAGCACCGTGGGGATCCCCCGGAACAGGTCCGTGTACAGGATCGACATGAGGCGGAGCGGGAAGAACACGGGCCCCGGCAAGCTGCGCATCACGGCCAGGGTCAGGGCCCACGCGAGGATGAACACCTCGGCGATCAGGAAGTACTCGACGTTGCGCAGGAACCGGCTCGCGATCCCCGGGAACGTGTCGCGGAACTCCGCGCCGTTGAAGAAGGCGCGCTTCACCTCCGGCCAGTTCTCCGAATGGACGACGATCCAGCCGAGCACGAACGAGACGACGACCGTGCTCACCACGGCGATCAGGACGCCCTTGGCGCCCTCCTGGCTCAGCCCCGAGAGCAGCCCGGACCTGCCGCGCGGGAGGTCGGGGTCACCCGGCGGCAGCTCGTACAGCTCGGGAGCGCCTCCCCCCGGGACCGACATCGGGCCCGTCAGGACGTCGAGAAGACCGGCACGCTCACCTTGCTCGAGAGCCACTGGTCCTGGATGGACTGGAGCGTGCCCTCGGACTTCAGCTCCTCGAGCGCCATGTTCACGCACTGCACGAGCGCGTTGCCCTTGGCGAACGCCATCGCGAAGTACTCCTGCTGGCCCCCGGCCGGTGGGAACTGCCCCACGATGACCCCGTTCGGGATCTGCACGGCGGTCACGTAGAAGGCCGTCGGCAGGTCCACCACGATCCCGTCGACGTTGCCGGACTTGAGGGCCTGCACCGCGTCGGCGAGGCTGTTGTAGGCGCCCGCCTCCGCGTTCGGCTGGATGACGTTCACGATGTAGTCGTAGTCCGTCGTCCCGATCTGCGAGGCGAGGGAGAAGTCCTTCAGGTCGGACAGGCTCGCGGCCTGCGTGATGGGCGTGCCCTTCAGGGCGACGAGCGCCGGGTTCACGTCGTAGTAGCTCTCGCTGAAGTCGACCGCCTGCGCCCGCTTGGGCGTGTAGGAGATCTGGTTGATGTCGAAGTCGAAGCTCTTCGGCCCCGGCGCGAAGGACTGGTTGAACGGGACCTCCACCCACTGCACCTGGTCCGTGCTGAAGCCGAGCTTGTCCGCGACCGCGTAGGCGACGGCGCTCTCGAACCCCTTGCCGGTGGCGGGGTTGTTGATCTTCCAGTTCGTCCCCTGCGTGTCGCCTCCGGCGTACCACGGCGGGTAGGCGGGGTTGTCGGTGCCGATGGTCAGGTTGCCCTGGCTGACGTACGGGACCGAGCTCTGCTCCGCGCATGCGGCGGCCGTGGCCGGCGTGGCCGAGGTCTCGGTGCCGCCGCCCGCGCTCGTGGTGACGACCGGGTTCTCGTTGCCCGCGCACGCCGTCAGCAGCAGCCCGAAGGCCGCCACCGCGACCAGCATCTTCCGCATGATGACCCCCTGGATGGCCGTCGGGACCCGCGCCGAGCGCGAGCCTAGCACACGCCTTTGCGTACGAACGGGCCGGTGGGACGGGTCGTTCCGGGCCCGTTCACTTCCTCGGTTCCCAGCTGAAGAACCGCACCGCGAGCAGGAGCCCGGCGACCCCCCAGGCCGCCAGGACCAGCACGTCGTGCCACGCGAAGGGGAACTTGGTCCCGAAGACGCCGGCCCGCATCGCCTCGAAGAAGTGCTTCACGGGGAAGATCGATCCGACGGCTCGGATCCACGCCGGCGAGCTGCTGTCGATCGGGATGAAGATGCCCGACAGGAACAGCAGCGGCAGGATGATGGCGTTCACCACGGCGGGGGCGGCGTCGGCGTTCGGCACGATGGCCGTGGTGGCCAGGCCGAGGGCCGCGAAGCTCATCGAGCCGACCAACACGACCACGGCGAACTTCAGGAGCAGGACGCCCGAGGGCACGTCGGCCGAGTAGAACGCGGCTCCGAACGCGGCCGTGAGCACCACCAGGAGCACCGCGATGCCGATCGCGTGGAGCACCCGCCCGGTGAGGTACGACCACCCCGGGAGCGGCGTCCCCCGGGTCCGCTTGAGGATCCCCGCGTCGCGCTGGAACGTCACGCTCATCGCGATGTTCGTGTAGCAGGCGGTGATCACGCCGAACGCCCCCATCGCCACCACGTAGTAGCTGGACTGCTGGAGCGTCACGAACCCGCCAGCGGTGGTCCGGAACGTGGCCGTCCCGCTCCCCAGGAGCGAGGTGAAGATCACCAGGAACAGCAGCGGGAACGCGAACGTGAAGAACGCCGAGGCCGGGTTGCGCCAGAACGCCTTGTTCGTGTACCGCACCTGGCGGAGGGTGAGCCGGAGATCGCTCACTCGGCACCCGCCTCCCCCCCGGTGAGCTCCAGGTAGACGTCCTCCAGGCTCGGACGCACCACCTCGATCGTCTCGAACCGGACCCCCCGGTCGAGCGCCCACCCCGTGAGCTCGTGCAGCATCTCGGTGGGGTCCTCGGCGGCCAGCTCGTACGTGCCGTCCCCCAGGTGGAGCTGGCCCCACTCGGGGAGCGGCGGGGAGCCCTCGGGGACCCGGTACCGGATCCGCGGGTGCACCCGGTCGCGCCCCGCCAGCGTGTCGGGCGGCCCCTCGGCCACGATCTCGCCGTGCGAGAGGACCGCGACGCGGTTCGCGAGGTTCTGGGCCTCGTCCATGTAGTGCGTGGTCAGCAGGACGGTCTTGCCGAGCGCGGTGAGGTTCCGGACGATCTCCCACGCGTTGCGCCGGGCGCCCGGGTCGAACCCCGTGGTCGGCTCGTCCAGGAACAGCAGCTCGGGATCGCCGGCCAGCGCGATGGCCACGTCGAGCCGCCGCTGCTGCCCGCCCGAGAGCTTGTTCACGCGCGTGTCCCGCTTCTCGCTCAGCCCCACCACGGCCAGGACCTCGTCCACGTTCCGGGGGCTCGGGTAGTAGCGCGCGTAGAGCTCGACCGTCTCGCGGACCGTGAGGAACGGATCCACGCCGGTCGACTGCAGCACGATGCCCACGCGGCGGCGGAGCTCGCGCTCGTGCCGGGCGGGGTCGTGCCCCAGGACGCGGACCCGCCCGGCCGTGGCGCGCCGGTAGCCCTCGAGGATCTCCACCGTGGTGGTCTTGCCCGCGCCGTTCGGGCCGAGGAGCGCGAACACCTCGCCCCGGTCGACGTGGAAGCCGATCCCCTTCACCGCTTCCAGCGAGCCGTACGACTTGCGGAGGCCCTCGACCTCGATGGCGGCTCGCGCGTCCGGCGCCGTCGCGCTCATGGCCCGACACGTTACCGCGCCTGTCGATCGTCCCCCGTGGGGTAGCCGCGGCGCTTGTTCACCACGTTGATCAGCGGCCGGCCGCTCACGTACCGGACCAGGTTCTGGAGGAACACCTCCACCGCGGCCTCCCGCCATCCCGCGAAGCTGCCGGACATGTGGGGGGAGACGATCACGTTCGGCAGGTCCCACAGCGGGCTCTCGGCCGGCAGGGGCTCCATCTCGAACACGTCCAGGGCCGCGCCGGCCAGCCGGCCCTCCGCCAGCGCGGCGACCAGCGCCGGCTCGTCCACGGTGCCGCCCCGCCCCACGTTCACGAACCGCGCGTGGGCCGGCATGGCCTCGATCGTCGCCCGGTCGAACAGGTTCCGGGTCTGGTCGGTGAGGGGCAGCGCGTTCACGATCCAGTCGGCCCACGCCACCGCCTCGGCCAGCTCGTCCGGGCCGTAGATCGTCTCGAACACGTCGTCCCCGGTCCGGGTGGTGCGGCCCACGCCCCGCACCTCCACGCCGAGCACCGCCGCCAGCCGCCCGATGGCCCGCCCGATCGGCCCGACCCCCGCCACGAGCATCCGCCGGCCGCCCAGGGTCTCCGCGTTCCGGTGCGCCCACTCCCTCCGCCGCTGGTGCTCGAGCGTCTTCGGCAGGCCCTTGGCCATCGCGAGCACCAGCCCGAGCACGTACTCGGCCATGGCCTCCTCGAACACGCCCCGGGCGTTGGTGACCACCACGTGGCTCTCGACGAGCTCGGGGAACAGCAGCCGATCGACCCCGGCCGAGGGCGCCTGGATCCACCGGAGGTCCCC
>JBHGAT010000114.1:0-6073 GCA_041946645.1 Candidatus Velamenicoccus archaeovorus
GTCGAGGTCTCGCCGCCGTACGACCAGAGCGAGGTCACCGCGATGCTCGCCCACCGCGTGGTGCTCGAGGCCGTCTCCGCCCTGGCCGCCGAACGATCGTCCTGAGCACCGGTCCCGGGCCCCGGGTCCCCCGCCGTCCGGGCCGTCCGTCCGGTGTGGGCGCCACCTGCCGCTGATACTCGTTCAGCGGATCGGTCGGTGTTCGTGCGGAGGGGCATCGCGGAGGCGCTACCGGTGCGTGGCCCGTCGAGGCGGAGGTTCCTGATCGGGGCGCTCGCGGTGCCCGCCGCGGTGGTGGCGGACAGGGTGGTCGGAGCGCTGCGCTCCACCGCGGGGACCCTGCGCCCCCGCGCCTCGGGCCGGAGCACCACCCGGTGCGCCCGGTGCGGTGGGTCCGGCCACGCGATGCTCGACCCGAGCTGCCCGGCCGCCCCGAGGGTCGACCTGCGATGACGGTCTCCCGCCGACGGTTCCTGGCGGGAGCGGGCGCGGGCGCGGCGGCGGGCGCCGCGGCCCTCGGCGGAGCCATCGCGGTCGGCCGGAGCGAGATCGGGGCCGAGCCGCAGGCGTCGCTGCTCGTCGACAGGGTGGTCCGAACCACGTGCTCGCCCAACTGCACGGGGTCGTGCGGGCAGCTCGCGTTCGTGCGCGACGGGAAGATCGTGAAGATCCAGCAGGCCGCGGACTACCCCGACCCGGTGTACAACCCCCGCGGCTGCATGAAGGGGCTGTCGTTCCACGATCACGTCTACGGGCCGGACCGGATCATGACCCCCCTGATCCGGACCGGCGAGCGCGGCTCGGGCGAGTTCCGCGAGGCCTCGTGGGGCGAGGCGCTCGATCACGTCGCGGCCGAGCTGAAGCGCATCGGCGACACGTACGGCTACGACGCGATCCACGTCTTCGGCCAGGTGCCGGGCTCGGGCTACGTCCAGAAGGGCGCGAACTACCGCGCGGCCGCCGTCCTCGGGATGAGCCACGGCACGAGCTTCGACTACAACGGCGACCTCCCGATGGCCATGCCGATCACGTTCGGCGTGCAGAACGCGGAGCACGAGGCCAAGGACTGGGCCAACAGCCGGTTCCTGCTGATCGTGGGGGCCAACCCGCTCGAGACCCGGATCCCCGACGTCCACTTCGTCTTCGACGCCGCGGCCAAGGGCGCGCGCATCGTCGTGGTCGACCCGGTCTTCTCCTCGACCGCGTCGAAGGCCGATACCTGGATCCGGCTCAACCCCGGGACCGACGCGGCGTTCGCGCTCGCGATGGCGAACGTGATCTGGCGCGAGCGCCTGGCCGACGAGCGGTTCCTCCGCACCTACACCGACGCCCCGCTCCTCGTCCGCGAGGACACCGGCAAGCGCCTGCGCGAGGCCGACCTCAAGCGCGGTGGCTCGACGGAGCGGTTCCTGGTGTGGGACCACAGCCGGCAGCTCCTGGCCACCGTGGGTATCGACCGCCTGGGGATGCCCCGCGGCGTCGTGCCGGCGCTGACCGGCTCGTTCCGGGTGACCCTCCGGGACGGCTCGCGCGTCGTCGTCCGTCCCGGGTTCGACCATGTCCGTCGCGAGCTCCTCCGATGGACCCCGGCCCGGGCCGAGCGGGTCACCGGCGTCCCCGCCGACACGATCGAGAAGCTCGCGCGGGCCTACGCCACCGAGTCGCCGGCGGCGATCCTGATGGGCGGCGGCTCCAACCACTGGTACCACGGCGACCTCACCGGCCGTGCGTATGCGCTCCTCGCCGTGATGACCGGCAACGTGGGCCGCTCGGGCGGCGGGTTCAGCGTCTACGTGGGGCAGTACAAGGTCCGGGTGGTGGCCGCGCCGTGGAACTTCCCCGACGACATCCACGGCCCGGTCGTCTCGACGATCTACTGGGTGACCGGGCCGACCGAGACGATGCACCCGTCGGTCCCGTACCCCAAGCACGGGTTCAAGGCGCTGTTCCTGACGTTCAGCAACTTCCTGCTCCAGTCGCCGAACGTCAACCAGGTGTACGAGCGCCTGAGCGAGATGGAGCTCGTCGTGGTGGTCGAGCCCCAGATGACCGAGACCGCCCGGCACGCCGACGTGGTCCTGCCGGCCACCACCTGGTACGAGAAGTGGGACCTCACCGCCACGCCGCTCCACCCGTTCCTGCAGCTCCAGCAGCCGGCCATCGAGCCCGTCGGACAGGCCAAGAGCGAGCTCGAGATCTGGTCGGAGCTGGTGAGGCGGATCGACCGGTCGAAGTGGCGCCGGTACTTCGAGGGCTGGGACGAGCGGCGCGCGATCGAGACAATCCTGGCGGCCGGCGACGTCCCGGGCGGACCCACCGAGGGCATCACGCTGGAGCGGCTCGAGGAGGGCCCGGTGCGCCTCAACGTCCCCGACCCCGACGTCGCGTTCCTCGCCCAGATCCGGGGCCTCGTGCCGTTCCCGCCGCCCTCGCCGCCGACGCCGATCGAGGCCACGCAGGTGTTCCTGCCGACCCGGCGGATCGAGCTGTACAAGGAGGAGGACCGGTTCCTCGAGCTCGAAGAGACGGTCGCCACGTACAAGGAGCCCTACGACGACGGCGTCCACGACCCGGACGAGTACCCGCTCCGGCTGCTCTCGCCGCACTCGAAGTGGCGGATCCACTCGACGTACGCGAACAACCCCTGGCTCGCGGAGATCCACGGCGGGCGCCCCCACGTGCTGCTGCACCCCGACGACGCGGCGGCGCGGGGGATCGGCGAGGACGACCCGATCGAGGTGTTCAACACGCGCGGCCGGCTGAAGGCCTGGGCCCACCTGAGCCCCGCCGCCGCCCCGGGGACGGCGACGCTGCCGGAGGGCTGGTGGTCCCGCTCCTTCCTCGACGGCAGGGGCGTGAACGAGCTCACGTCCTCGGCGGTCAATCCGATCCACGAGGTCTGGTACGTGCCGAACATGTGGGCCCCGTCGACCGGCTGGAAGGACTGCCGCTGCGAGGTGCGCCGTGCCTGAGCCCGCGGGCGCGACCACGGTCTCGCCGGTCGAGGCGCTCTCGGAGGCCTCGCGCGCGTACGGCGCGATCGGCCCCCACAGCGACGCGCCGCGGTGGGGCATGGCCATCGACACCGAGCGCTGTGTGGGCTGCTGGTCGTGCGCGGTGATCTGCAAGTCGGAGAACGACGTCCCGCTGGGGATGTGGTGGAACCGCATCCTCACCGCCGGCGGCGACCTCGACACGCCCGAGGTCGACGAGCACGGCGACCTGTCGATGCACTGGGTCCCGCTGGCGTGCCAGCACTGCGAGGACCCGCCGTGCGAGAAGGTCTGTCCCACCTCGGCGACGTACGTCGACGACGCCGGCACGGTCCTGGTGAACCAGGCCGACTGCATCGGCTGCCGGTACTGCATGGCCGCGTGCCCGTACGGGGTCCGGGTGTTCAACTGGGGCGAGCCCGAACGCTCGCTCCCGTTCGACCACGGGATGGTCGAGGCGCGTCCGGTCGGCAGCGTGGAGAAGTGCTCGTTCTGCCTGCACCGACTGGTCGAGGGCCAGGTCCCCTCGTGCGTCTGGTCGTGCCCGGCCCAGGCCCGGATCTTCGGCGACCTGAACGATCCGGACGGTGGGCTGGTCCGCGTGATCGAGGACCGCGGCGGTACCCGGCTGCTGGAGGACAAGGGCACGGAGCCGAAGGTCTTCTACCTCGAGGAGCGGAGGAGGCGGTCGCTGTGACCGCGATCCCGCACGTCGAGCGCGTCACGGCGCCGCGCTCGCTGGGCCGGGCCTGGTATGCGGTCCTGATCGCCGGCCTCGGCGTGGGCTCGGGGTGCTTCCTCTACCAGTGGGCGAACGGCCTGACCGTGACCGGCATGTCGAACACGGTTTCCTGGGGCATGTACATCATCTCGTTCATGTTCCTGGTCGGGATCTCGGCCGGGGGCCTGATCGTGGTGGCCGGCTCGGAGCTGGTGGGGAGCAAGCGGTTCGAGCCGCTGAACCGGCTGGCGATCGTGGTGTCGGCGACGGCGATCGCCGCGGCGGCCATCGCCATCCTCCCGGACCTCGGCCGGCCGCAGCTCGTGTGGAAGCTGTTCCTGCAGCCGAACGTCACCTCGCCGCTCGTGTGGGACATCGCGATCATCACGACGTACCTCGCGATCGCCGCCGTGGACCTGTGGATCATGACCCGCCCGGAGCCGCGCGAGGGCGCGCTCCGTGCGGCGGCGTTCGTGGCGCTGCCGGCCGCCGTGCTGGTGCACTCGGTGACCGCGTGGATCTTCGGGCTGGTCGTGGCCCGTCCCTTCTGGAACACGGCGCTGATGGCGCCGCTGTTCATCTCCTCGGCGCTCGTGTCCGGGACGGCGCTGGTGATCGTCGTCGCGCACCTGACCGAGCGCACCACCGACTTCTCGCCGCCCCAGCGCGTGTTCCCCGACCTCGGGAAGCTGATGGTCTGGTTCATCGGGACGGACGCGTTCCTCCTGTTCACCGAGGTCCTGACGACGTACACGTCGCGGGTCCCCGATCACGTCGAGCAGCTCCGGGTGCTGCTGCTCGGACGGCTGGCCTGGGTGTTCTGGAGCGAGGTGGCCCTCGGCGTGCTGGTGCCGCTGGCGATCTTCGCCACGCCGCGGCTGCGTGAGCGGCGCGGGTGGCTCGTGACCGGGGCGGCGCTGGCCCTGATCGGCGTGTTCCTCAAGCGGGTGAACATCCTGATGTCGGCGCTGTTCGAGCCGCTGGTGGGGCTGTCGCCGGGCATCCCCGGTGGGCGACCGGGGCAGCCCTTCCGGCCGGACCAGGTCTACGTGCCCACGTGGGTCGAGTGGGGCGTGCTGCTCGGGCTGGCCAGCTTCGTCGGCCTGGCGATCACGCTCGGCGTCCGCTCCCTGGTGCTCCACCGCGGCCGGCACGAGACGCCCTGAGGGTCCGATGCCACGGGGCGCTACGCTGGGCCCGTGAGGTCGTCGCGCGCGCGGTTCGAGGAGCTCGTGGCCGAGGCCGTGGACACGCTGCCGCCCTGGGTGCTCCAGCGGCTCGAGAACGTCGAGATCCTGGTGGAGGAGCGCCCGCCGCGCGGGGAGCCCAGCCTGCTCGGCCGCTACCACGGGATCCCCCTCACCCATCGCGACGGGGGCTACGCGGGTGTGCTGCCCGACACGATCACGCTGTACCGCTCGACGATCGAGGCGGCGGCTCGCGACGACGACGAGCTCCGCCGTGTGGTGGCGCACACGGTCGAGCACGAGGTCGCGCACTTCTTCGGCATCTCCGACGACCGGCTGCGCGAGATCGACCGGTACTGATGGGGACGGGGACGGGGACGGACCGGCCCGAGCTCGACCAGCGCCTGATGCGCCTCGCGCTGGAGGAGGCGGAGCGGGCGGCCGGCTGGGGCGACGTCCCCGTGGGCGCCGTGATCGCGAGGGGCGAGGAGGTCCTGGGTCGGGCCGGGAACCAGCGCGAGCACCGCAACGACCCCACGGCGCACGCCGAGATCCTGGCGCTGCGGCAGGCCAGCGAGGTCCTCGGCACGTGGCGGCTCGAAGGATGCGCGATCTACGTGACGCTCGAACCCTGCGCGATGTGCGCCGGCGCGCTCGTGCTGGCGCGGGTCGAGCGGCTGGTGCTCGGCGCGGCGGACCCCAAGGCCGGGTTCGCCGGCTCGCTCGGCGACCTGGTCCGCGACCCGCGGCTCAACCACCGGGTCGTGGTCGAGGCCGGCCTCCTGGCCGAGGAGTGCGGTGCCCTGCTGAAGGCCTTCTTCCACGACCGCCGCTGAGCGCCGCGAGCCGGCCCCCGGTCAGCCTTCCAGCCTCCGGGTCATCTCGTCGCGGATCCTCCCGGCCACCTCCGGCATCGAGAGCTCCATGGCCGCGAAGTCGCGCGCGTGCATCACCACCGCTCGGAGGGGTGCGTGGGCGGTGACCGTGGCCGTGCGACGCTGCTGCTCCACGAGGGCGATCTCGCCGAAGAAGTCGCCCGGACCGAGCTCGGCCAGGTGCGCCCCGTCGACGGTGACCTCCGCCGACCCCTCGAGGATCACGAAGAACTCGTGGGCGAACGCCCCCTGGTCCACCAGGCGGGTCCCGGCCGGGACCTCGACCTCGTCGGCCCA
>JBHGAT010000115.1:0-6051 GCA_041946645.1 Candidatus Velamenicoccus archaeovorus
ACCAGGCGTCCTCCGGCCCCCAGCCACAGCTGGTACGCATAGCCGGCGGCGGGGGTGGGAACGTCGTGGCCCACCAGGTACATCCGCTCGAGGTCGGGCCCCGAGATCTCCACCAGCTCGCCGCCGGTCTGCGTACCGGTCTGGCTCAGCAGGCTGACCGGGTTGGCGCCGTCCCGCTGGAGCGCGCCGATCGCCGCCATCAGCCGTGCGCGCTGGGCCTCGGCCTTGGAGGCACGGCTGCCCAGCGAGAGCGAGAGCGCGGCCAGGGCGACCAGGCCGGCTACGGCCGCGGCCACCCCCATGAACCACGCCCCCTTGGAGGGCCTGCGGGCCGCCGGCGAGCCGACGAGGTCGCGGTGGATCCGGGGCAGCACCAGATCCGGGGGCCGAACCGGCTCAGGGGCCAGCGCCAGCTCTCCGGCCACGGCCTGGAACCCGGCCAGGGTCTCGCGGCACATGGGGCAGGTGGGGACGTGCTCGGAGAGCAGGCGGTCGGCCTCGATCGCATCCTCTCCGGACAGGGACAGCAGGGCGTAGCCGGCCAGCAGCCCCTCGATCCGCTCGTGGTCCAGGTTCACCTCAGTCCTCTCGATACAGGACCCGCCGCAGCTTGCGCATCGCGGCGAGCGTCCGGGTCTTCACGGTGCCGAGCGGGATACCGAGCTCCCGGGCGATCCGCGCCTGCGTGTACCCTTCGAGATAGGCGAGCTCCACGACCCTGCGCTGGTCGGGGGAGAGCGTCTCCAGCGCTTCCCGGATCTCCTTGCGGCGATCCGGGAGGTAGGCACCCTCCACGACGTCCTCCGCTACATCTTCGCCAGCGCGCGGCTCCAGGTTCGATACCCGTTCGGCCCGCCGGCGAAGGCGCTCCTCGCGGCGGACCGTGTCCACGGCCCGATGGTGGACGAGCGACAGGAAGAAGGTTCGGAAGGGACCGCGCCCGGCGTCGTAGGCCTGGGGCGCACGCCACAGCGCCAGGAAGGCGTCGTGCACGACCTCCTGGGCCAAGGCGTCCTGTCCGGTGACCCGCAGGGCCAGGCCGTAGGCCGCGGCCGAGTACCGCCGGTAGAGGTGCTCGAACGCCTCGCGATCGCCGTCGGACAGGCGCCGGTGCAGCTCCAGGTCGATCCGGTCCTCCTCCTGCACGACCCGATTGTGTCACCGGGTCCGGGACCTGGGACGGGCCAAGCCCGTCGGTACCATGGCTCGATGGATGCCGACGTGGTGATGTACTCGCGGCCGAGGTGCGGGCTCTGCGACGAGGCCCGCGAGGCGATCCTCCGGGAGCGGGAGCGCACCGCGTTCTCCTTCCGCGAGGTCGACATCTCCGGCGACGACGCGCTGGAGCTCGCGTACGGCATCCGCATCCCGGTCGTCGTGGTGGACGGGGAGGAGCTGTTCGAGATCCGCGTGGACCCCGAGGCGTTCGCCGCGGCCGTCCGGCACTGACCGCCGCCGGGCCTTCCGGCGCAGGCTTGCGCATTTGTGCAGCGGGCCGCCGGAAGGTACCATCGAGCCGTGAGCGAGCGCCCCATCCCCGAGGCCACCGTGGGGCGCCTGCCGATCTACCTCCGGGCCCTCGTCGAGCTGGCCGAGGCCGGCCATGCCACGATCAGCTCGGAGACCCTGGCCGAGGCCGCCGGGGTCAACTCCGCCAAGGTCCGCAAGGACCTGTCGCACCTGGGCTCCTACGGCACCCGAGGGGTCGGCTACGACGTCGCGTACCTGATCCACCAGGTCCGCCGCGAGCTGGGCCTGACCCAGCACTGGCCGATCGTGATCGTCGGGATCGGCAACCTCGGTCACGCCCTGGCCAACTACCGGGGGTTCGCCGCTCGAGGGTTCCGCGTGGCCGCGCTGGTGGACGCCGACCCGGCCAAGGTGGGCGAGGAGGTCGCCGGTCTGCGGGTCCGGCCGGTCGAGGACCTCGCCGCGATCGTGGGGGAGAACGACGGAGCCCTCGGGGTGATCTGCACGCCGGCCACCGAAGCCCAGAAGGTGGCCGACCGCCTGGTGGAGGCGGGGGTACGATCGATCCTCAACTTCGCCCCGGCGGTCCTGCAGGTGCCCGACGGCGTCTCGGTGCGGAAGGTGGACCTCGCGATCGAGCTGCAGATCCTCGCGTACTACGAGCAGCGCAACGCGGCCCTCGCGGAGGTGCAGCGCCGGGGGCGGGCCGTCGCGGATCTCGCTCAGGTCTGAGCCCGGCGGCGCCGGGTCACTTGGCGATCGTGAACCAGAGCGTGATGAACACGGCCAGGACCATCACGCCGAACAGGATGAACTGCACGACGCCCTGGTCCATCAACGCGGTCTCTGCGAGCAGCACTCCGGGTCCTCCTAGGCGGGTCCGTACCAGGGCGGGGCCGTCCCGCCGGTGAGGATCTCCTTGCGCTTGCGCTCCACCCGGTCCAGGAACGGCAGGTGGACGGCGAGGCCGATCAGCGAGCCGATCAGGAACATCCACGAGTACCGGGGGACGCTCCCGCTGTCGTGCCGCAGGTACAGGGTCACCATCGGGCCGCCGCCGTTGTAGAAGGCCTGGGCGGCCGCCAGGGAGACGTCGCCGGCCGAATCGAAGCGGATGTTCTGGACCGTGAAGTCGGTGGTCTGGAACGCCCCGGGCTCGAACTGGTCCTTGCCGGCCTTCGCGTTGGCCTGCTCGGCCAGGTACGCCTGGATCGCGCCGGTGACCGACTGGACCGAGGCCGAGAGACCGGTCGAGGGGACGGTCCACCCGCCGTTCGGGTAGTCCTCGAACTGGTCGTAGGGGAACGACGTGACGTCGGTCCCGGCGGCCTCGACGACCCAGGCCGGCTCGGCGCCGCGCGGTCCCAGGTCCACGGGCGTCTGCAGCCCTTGCGACCAGAAGCCGAAGGTCCACACAGCGGAGAAGATGGCCATCCACCCGAAGAACGCCACCGCGAGCACCAGGTAGCCCATCTTCCGGCCCATCACCGCCGAGAGCAGCAGGAGCACGCTCCCGATGAACAGGATGAAGCCCATGGCCACGCCGAGCCCGCCCTTGACGAGCGTGCCGCACTGGACGTTGAAGCCGATGCAGCTGGCGGCGACGAGCGGGTTCACGGCTGGAGGTTGGTGGTCGCGGGCGGCTTCTTGGTGAGGTCGCCCTGGAGGAACTGCTCGACGGCAGCGGTGGTGGCGTCCGGGTTGATGCACACGTTGTGCTCGAACGGCACCTGGGACTCGTCCTGGATCGAGACGATGTAGTTGACGATGTCGTTGATCTGCTGGTCGTCGAGCGCTCCGGCGAAGCGGATGCTCCACGACGGCATGATCCCGCGGCCCTGCTCGATCGTGGTGTAGATGTCGTCCAGGCTGTAGATCGCCGCATGCCCGGTCCACGGCCCGCCGCACACCGTCCGCAGGTTCGGCGTGGGGATCGGGGTGTTGGTGGTCGTGTTCAGGATCGTCGAGCCCCGGAGCTCGGGCCCGTGGCACCGGACGCAGCCGACGCCGCCCTGGTTCTCCTCGTTGAACAGCTGGACGGCCGCCGCGCCGCGCTCCTGGGAGTCCGTGAGCAGGGCCCGCTCCTGGTCCACGTTCCTGCCCGGCTCGGCCACCCAGGTGAGCGGGACCCACACGACGAAGAACACCACGAGGAGCACGCCCCAGCCCTGGAGCTTCTGCAGCAGCGGCGTCTCGAGGTCGGGGTCCGATGGCCCCGGTCGCATGGCCCGGGGGATCTCGGGCGCGGCGGCGGCCTCGGCCCGCCGAGCCCGGCCGCGGGACAGCAGCGCGCCGGCCGCGACCAGCAGGAAGATGGCCCCGCCGACCGCGAGGATGGCCCCCTGAGCCTTGGAGAGCGCCAGCATCCCGCTATCCCGGCGCCACGCAGAACGGACCCTGCGGCGGCTCGTCGATCGTGTCGGTCCCCCGGGGCGGGCCGAGGATGATCTGCGAGGTGTCGACCATCACGTTGCCGCCGGAGTCGATCGAGACCTTGAACCGGTCGAGCCCCCGCGGCGCCGGCCCCAGCTGGTACTCGCCGGCGTAGTTGTACTTGGAGCCGTGGCAGGGGCACTCGAACCACTGCGACTGCTGGCAGAACGGCACGCGGCAGCCCAGGTGCACGCATCGCTGGTACAGCGGCATGATCCCTTGCGCCGCCACCTCCTCGGCCTCGTAGTCCACGTTGCCGGAGGGCCGGCCGTTGTAGGGCACGATGTAGAACCGGCCCGAGCCCTGGTAGAAGGGCTGGTTGTTGGAGCTGATGAAGCTCTTGATGTCCTCGAGCTTGCCGGCCGCGATCACCGAGCCGAACCCGCCCTTGAGGTTGGGCCACAGGAAGGCGATCGTGGCCCCGCCGAACTGGGCGCTGAACACCAGCAGCGAGGTCACCAGCGAGCGGCGGAAGAACTCGCGGCGCGAGACCGGCTTGGGGGCCTTGGGCCCGGCCTCGGGCGCCGGGGCGCCGGGGGCGCCCACGCCGACACCGGCCGCGACGCGCTCGGCGCGGCGGGCCCGGACGAACGACAGGCCGAACACGATGGCGAACAGGTCGATCACGGCCATGACCACCAGGGCCGCGATCGTGCCGCTGGACAGGGCGAGGACGGACGTCATAGCTCGAAGAACACCCCCTGGGCCCACGGCCACACCCAGTTGTAGCCGGTGCCGCGGAAGAACGAACCGATGATGGTCAGCGTGGCCCCGAACATGAACAGCATCGTGAACATCGTGAGGGCCAGCTTGCGGTCGCCGGGCTTGGTGCTGGGGTTCCGGTCGACGTAGGGGACCAGGGCCAGGCCGACCAGGATGAACGTCGGGATGGAGATGCCGGCCACCATGGGATGGAAGTAGCGCAGCAGCTCCTGCAGCCCGAGGAAGTACCAGGGCGCCTTGGACGGGTTGGGGGTGAGGTTGGGGTTGGCCAGCTCGCGGAGCGGCGCGTTCACGAACGTGGAGAAGATCACCATCCCCGCGAGCAGCACGAGCAGCGCGATGAACTCCTCGATCAGCAGGTGCGGCCAGACGTTGATGCGGTCGCCCTGCTCGCGCTCGACCCGCTGGATGCCCTCGGGCGGCACGAGCGCCAGCAGCCGGTGCTTCTCCGCCGCCCCCCGCTTGGCCGCGGTGGGCACGTTGCCGGTCGGAGCCGGGGCCTCCCGGACCGGCGCGGCCACCGTCGCCGCCGCCGCGGCCGGTGCTGGCGCCGGAGCGGCAGCGGCCGCCGGTCGGGTCGGAGCAGGAGCCGCCGCAGCAGGGGGTGGGGATGGGGCGGAGGCAGCGCCGGCGCCCCCGGCGGTCTCACCTCCCGCTGGAGCGGCCGCGGCGCCCGACGCTGCGGGCTGCGCCGACGCTGCCGCAGCGCCGTCCCCACCACCCTCCTTGGCCCGAAGTGCCCGAACGGCGGCCGAGCGCGCCCGACCCTCCGCCACCCGCCGGTCCGTGCCCTTGGCGAGCTCGTCGGCGAGGACCTTGTCGAAGGTCTCCTGATCGAGCGGTGTGTCCTCTCGCGCCATCCCTCTGTGCTCCTCCGACCTACAGCGGCCCGGAGATGCCGCCGTCCTTGCGGATCCGCCAGAAGTGGACCGCCAGGAAGATCACCAAGACGAACGGGAGCGCCAGCACGTGCAGGACGTACCAGCGGAGCAGTGTCTGCGGCCCCACCACCACGCCGCCGAGCAGGAGGAAGTTGGCCTGCTTGGCGATCAGCGGCGAGTAGCCGGCCAGGCTGGTGCCGACGGTGACCGCCCAGATGGCCAGCTGGTCCCAGGGCAGCAGGTAGCCGGTGAACGACAGGCCCAGCGTGAGGAACAGCAGGACCACGCCGACCACCCAGTTGAACTCGCGCGGCGGCTTGTACGCGCCCGTGTAGAACACACGCGCCATGTGGAGCGTCACGCTGAACACCATCAGGTGGGCGCCCCACCGGTGGAGGTTCCGGACCAGGTCGCCGAAGAACACCGAGGTCCGGATGCTCTGCATGTCGCCGTACGCGACGGCGCTGCCCACGTCGGCGGCCGGCCGGTAGAAGAACATCAGGAAGATGCCGGTCACCGTGAGCAGGATGAACAGGAAGAACGA
>JBHGAT010000116.1:0-10368 GCA_041946645.1 Candidatus Velamenicoccus archaeovorus
GGAGCACGCGCTCGCACAGGTCGCCCAGCGACAGGCCGGCGGCCTCCGCCGCCATCGGCAGCAGGCTGGTGTCCGTCATCCCCGGTGAGACGTTGACGTCGACGACCCAGGGCCGTCCCTCCCGGTCCACCAGGACGTCCGCCCGGCTCACGTCGCGGACCGCGAGAGCGCGGAAGGCGTCCCGGGCGGCGGTGCGGCACGCCTCCGTGGCCTCGGGGGAGAGGCGAGCCGGGCAGAAGTACTCGGTCGCCCCCGGCGTGTAGCGGGCCGCGTAGTCGAACACGCCCGAGCGCGGCGCCACCTCGACCAGCGGGAGCTCGAGCGACGGGGCCACCATCGAGACGGCGACCTCGACCCCCTCGATCCTGCGCTCGATCACCACCGCGTCCGAGAAGGACAGCGCGTTCATGACGGCGTGGGCGAGCGCCGCCTCGTCCTCCACGAACGAGATCCCCATGGCCGACCCGGCCCGGGACGGCTTGACCACCACCGGCAGGCCGACGCGGGACGGGATCCGGGCGAGCGAGCGCCCGGCGGCGAGGTCGCGGATCGCGGCCGCCTGGACCGCCGCCCACTCGGGCGTGGGGACGCCGGCGGCCCGCAGCGCCTCCTTCATCAGCACCTTGTCGAAGGTCACCTGACAGGCGAACGGGCCGGTGCCCGTGTACGGGATGTCCAGGAGCTCCAATACCCGCTGCACCGTACCGTCCTCGCCGTCCTTCCCATGCAGCGCGACGTAGCACGCCGAAACGGTTGCACTGGAAAGGGTTGCGACCATCCGACCGTCGGACGGATCGAGGACGAAGGCATCGTAGCCCTTGCCCTGCAGCGCGGCGGCGACGCGATGTCCGGAGCGGAGCGAGACCTCGCGCTCGGGCGAGCGCCCCCCGGCCAGCACCGCGACGCGGCCCTCCGGGAGGTCGCTGCGGTCGCTCACCCGGAGAGCGACCGGTACAGCTCCTCCTCGTCCGCGAGGAGCTCGCCGAGCCGCCGCACCCCCTCCGCGATCTCCTCCTCGCTCGGGTGACAGAACGAGAGCCGCATCCGGTCGGTCCCTCGCCCGTCGGGGAAGAAGGCGGTGCCGGGCACGTACGCGACGCGACGCTCCACCGCCGCGGCGAGCATGGCGCGGGAGTCCACGTACGCGGGAAGCGTGGCCCACACGTAGAACCCGCCCGCGGGGCGGGTCCAGGCCGCGTCGGCGGGGAACCGCTCGGTGAGCGCGGCCAGCATGGCGTCGCGGCGCGTCCGGTACAGATCGACGAATCGCTCGAGGTTCCGGCGCCACACCTCACCGGCGAAGTACCGCTCGGTGAGGAGCATCGTGAACGTGCTCCCGCACAGGTCACCGGCCTCCTTGGCGAGGATCAGCCGTTGGAGCACCCCGGGCTCGGCCAGCACCCATCCCACGCGGACGCCCGGCGAGAAGACCTTGGACACGGTGCCCAGGTAGATCACGTTGCCGGGGTCCATCGAACGCAGGGTGGGTTCGGGCTCGCCCTCGAACCGGAGGAGCCCGTAGGGGTTGTCCTCGACGATCGGGACGTGGGCCTCGCGGCAGAGCGCGACGAGCTGCTCGCGCCGAGCCCTCGACATCGTGACGCCCGCCGGGTTGTGGAAGTTGGGGACCGTGTAGACGAACTTCGGCCGGGCTCCCCGGAGCAGCGCCTCCTCGAGCTGCTCGACCACCATGCCCTCGTCGTCGAGCTCGACCGGGACGTACCGCGGCTCGTAGGCGCCGAACGCCGAGAGTGCCCCGACGTACGCGGGGGCCTCGATCGCGATCTGGTCGCCGGGATCGAGGAAGACCTTCCCGAGCAGGTCGAGGGCCTGCTGCGCGCCGGTGGTCACGACCATGTCCTCGGGATCGGCGGGGGTCCCCTCCTCGGCCGTGAGCGAGGCCAGGCGGGCGCGCAGACCGGCCAGGCCCTGGCCGCCACCGTACTGGAGGGCTGCGTCGCCCTGCTCGGCCAGGACCGAGCCGACGAGCTCCTCGAGGTGCTCGGTGTCGATCGCGCGGACGAACGGCATGCCGCCGGCCAGCGAGATCACGTCGGGTCGGGTGGCCACCGCGAACAGCGCGCGGACCTCCGACGCGGACATCCCGGCGGTGCGTCGCGCGTACCGGTCGACGTAGGGGTCGACGTTGAGCTCGGCCATGAGGCGCCCATGCTAGCAACGGTTCCGGCGCCGGCCGGCGAGGCGGGGCGACGAGGGGTCGGCCCGATCAGCCCTCGACCCTGGGGAGGACCTCGGCGGCCAGGAGCTCGATCATGTCGAGCTCGTCGAACAGCTCGTCGTTCAGCATGACGCGCTCCACGCCCGCGGCCGCGTACTCGGACAGGCGCTCGGCGGCCTGCTCGGGGGTGCCGACGATGCACGTCCGACGGAGCTCGGCGAGGTGCGTCTGCGGATCGCCGGAGCGAGGATCCAGCTGGCGGGCCCGCTCCACCCGGGCCATGACCTCGGCCTCGTCGGCGCCCACGTAGAACCACGTCATGAGCGACGTCGTGACCTCGGCCTGGTCCCGGCCGGCGGCGTCGACGGCATCGCGGACCCTGGCGAACCGCTCGCGCACGTCCTCGGGGCTGCCGCCGACGGTGTTGAACTCGTCGCCCCACCGGGCCACGAGGGCGGCGATCCTGGGCCCGCCCTTGCCGCCGACGATGATCGGGGGATGCGGGCGCTGGAGGGGCTTGTGGAGGAACGTGCAGTCCTCCAGCGCGTAGTGCCGGCTCTCGAACGTGAGGCTGGGTCGCGTGAACAGGCCGTGGACGATCTCGAGCTGCTCCTCGAGCATCTCCATCCGCTCGCCCGTGGACGGGAAGGGGAAGCCGTGCGTCCGGTGCTCGTCCTCCCACCAGCCGGCGCCGATCCCGAGCTCGACCCTGCCGCCCGAGATCCGATCGACCGTCGTCGCCACCTTGGCCAGCACGGTGGGCAGCCGGAAGGTCACGGGCGAGACCAGGGTCCCCAACCGGAGACGCTCGGTCCGCGCGGCCAGGCCCGCGAGGATCGTCCAGGCGTCGTGCGATCCGCGCCCGGACACACCCATCACCGAGGAGTAGTGATCCGAGGAGAACAGGCCCTCGAACCCCAGCCGCTCGCACATCGCGGCGATCTCGAGCCACCGATCCCAGGTGGGCCCCTCCTGTCCCTCGAGCATCAGGCAGAAGCGCATCGCATCCCTCCGACCCGTCCGCAGCGCATCCTATGATCGTTGCATGGAGCGGCCGTCGGGAGCCGAGGTGGTGCGGGTCGCGAAGGCGGCGGTGCTCGGTCTGGTGCTCGGCCTGGCCATGGCGGCGATGGCCCGCTCCCGCTCAGCGTGAGACCGCCGGCTCCTGAGCGGAGCCCGTCCCGGCGCGGTCGCGCCCGGTCCGGCCCTCCACGAACCGCTGCAGCGCATCGGCCACGGCGTGGGCCACCGCGCGCCGCCACGCCGGGTCGCCGAGCAGCGCCTCGTCGTCCGGGTTGGTGACGAAGCACGGCTCCACCTGCACCGCCGGCATCCGGGTCTCGCGGAGCATCGCCACGGCCAGCCGCCGCACGGCCACGGGGCGCACGCCGGCCCGCTCGCTCAGCTCCTCGCAGACGATCTCGGCCAGGCGCTGGCCGGCCGGGGAGTACGTCTGGTCGGTGCCGAAGTAGGAGCACACGGCGCCACGGGCCTCGGGCTCGCCGCAGCCCAGGTGGATCGAGACGCAGACGTCGGCGCCGAGCTCGTTGGCCGAGCGGGCCCGCTCGCTGGGCGCGGGATCCTCGTCGGGTCGGCGGAGCAGCGTGGGCAGGGCCCCCCGGAGCGCGAGCTCCTCGGACAGGTCCTGGGCGAGCTGCACGGTGGCGATCCCCTCGACCATGCCACCCGGTCCGGCCGGGCCGGTCTCCACGGGCCCGTGGCCCGGATCCACGGCCACCCGGCACCCCGCCAGGGGGCGGGTCATCCCACGCATCGCCTCGGCCTCGCGGACTACGGCCCGGCTGGGGCCGGGGACGCCGGATCGCACCCGGAGCAGCGCATCGACCGTGGCCGGCCCGACGATCGCGTCCGGCGGCTCGCCGGTGTTCCGCTGGAACTCCACGACGGCGTGCTGCGTGGCCTCCCCGAAGATGCCGTCCTCTCGCCCGGCGTCGAAGCCGAGCGCGTTCAGCCGGCGCTGGAGCTCGCGGACGTCGTCCCCGCGGAACGCGGGCGAGCGCAGGTACAGGACCCGGTCGCCCAGCCGGTACCCGGCCTCGACCAGCTGGCCCCACGTGTCCGGACCGACCAGACCGTCGGCCGGAAGCCCCCGTGCCTGCTGGAAGCCGCGGACGGCTCGCTCGGTGGACGGCCCGAACCGGCCCTCGAGCTCGTCCGGGTCGATCCGGTAGCCCAGGCCGAGGAACCGGTGCTGGATGTCGCGGACGGCGTCGCCCGCGTCGCCCCGGCGGATGATCCTCACGGCACGAGTATCGACAGGCTCCCGGCGGCCCGGCAACTGAACGGCGGTTCAGGACCTGCCCGGACGGCCCGCCGGGGGCCTCCCGAAGATGGGCGGGCTCAGGAGCCCAGGTGTGGCTCGATCTCCCGGAGCAGGGCATCCTTGCCCCGGGCTCCGACCACCCGGGCCTTCTCCTGCCCTCCCACGAACAGCATGATGGTGGGGATGCTCATGACCCCGAACCGTCTGGTCATCTCGGGGTTCTCGTCGATGTTGAACTTGGCCACCTGGAGGGTGCCTTCGTGCTCGCGGCCGATCTCCTCGACCACGGGGGACACCATGTGGCAGGGCACGCACCACTCGGCCCAGAAGTCCACCAGCACCGGCCGCTCGGACCGCAGGACGCGAGCCTCGAAGTCCTGGTCCGTCACGTCACCGATCAGCGCCACCATCGTTCCTTTCTCGTCGTGACCGCGGGTGGGCGGCCGTGTCGTACCTTCAACGCCCCGGGAGGCCGGCCTATGCCCTCAGCCGTCGTGCTCCCGGAGGAACCGCTCGGCGTCGATCGCCGCCTTGCAGCCCTGGCCGGCCGCCGTCACCGCCTGACGGTAGACCCGGTCGGTGACGTCGCCGGCCGCGAAGACGCCCGGCACGCTCGTCGCCGTGGTGGGCTCCCGGATCGCCACGTATCCGTCCGCCAGCTCGAGCTGCCCCTCGAACAGCGACGTGTTCGGCGTGTGGCCGATGGCCATGAACACGCCGTCGGTGGCGAGCTCGCGGACCTCGTCGGTGCGCACGTCGCGGAGCCGCACCCCGGTGACGGCGTCCTCGCCGAGGATCTCCTCGACCACCGAGTCCCAGATCACCGAGATCTTCGGGTTCGCGAGCGCCCGGTCCTGCATGATCTTCGATGCCCGGAACTCGTTGCGGCGGTGGACGATCGCGACCTTGGAGGCGAACTTGGTCAGGAACGTCGCCTCCTCCATGGCGGTGTCGCCGCCCCCGACCACCACCAGCTCGCGGTCGCGGAAGAAGAACCCGTCGCAGGTGGCGCACGCGGAGACGCCGCGGCCGCGGAGCCGCTCCTCGCCGGGCACGCCGAGCCACTTCGCGCTGGCCCCCGTCGCGACCACCATGGTCCTGGCCCGCCACTCCTGGTCGCCGGCCCACACGCCGAAGGGGCGCCGGGACAGGTCCACCCGGGTGACGGTCTGGTGCAGGAGCTCGGCTCCGAACCGCGCGGCCTGCTTCTCCATCGCGTCCATGAGCTCGGGCCCGAGGATCGCGCCGGGGAAGCCGGGGTAGTTCTCCACCTCGGTGGTGAGCATGAGCTGCCCGCCGGCGTCGAGGCCCTTGAGGACGAGGGGGGCCAGGTCGGCCCGGGCCGCGTACAGGGCCGCGGTGTACCCGGCCGGCCCCGACCCCAGGATCACGACGTTGCGCGTCTCGACCACGTTCGGCTCCATTCTCCCATAGCCATAACCGCGCCCTATTCCGCCCGGGGAGCCGGTTCCGCTCGGTCCGCGGCTCGCCGCAGGGCCGCCCGCCGCACCTTGCCCGAAGCCGAACGGGGGAGCGGCCCCGGCACGAGCAGGAGCTCGCGGGGCAGGGCGTAGCCGGGCAGACGGCCCGTCCGGCGTCACCACCGTCGCGGAGGAGTCGGGTGCGAACCGGTAGCCGCGCATCAGGGTGGGGCTCCGGAGCTCGATGGCCGAGGTGGCCGGGTCGATCCGGACCTCGACGCCGGGGAACGGGCGGCCGTCGTACACGATGCCGCCGCAGGTCTCGGTGAGCCCGTACGTCTGGACGACGGGGGCGCCCGTCGCGACGGCCCGATCGCGGAGCTCGGGGGCCATCGCGGCCGCACCGACCAGGATCGCCCGGTACGCGGACAGCGACAGGCCGGCCTCGAGCATGCGGAGCAGCATCGTCGGCACCACCGACGTGAACCGCGCCTCGCGCGCGCCGGCCATGCCTTCGAGGTCGAACCGCGGGAGCACGGTCACCGGCGCCCCGAGCGCCCGAGCGCGGAGCGGCACGAGCAGCCCGCCCACGTGCGCGAGCGGCAGGCAGGAGAGCCAGGGGTCCTCGGCGGTGGCTCCGAGCGCGCCGATCGAGCCCGCCACGGCCGCCCCCACTGCGGCCGCGTCGAACTCGACCAGCTTGGGCGTCCCCGCCGTCCCCGAGGTCGCGATCACCAGCGCGACGCCGGTCTCGACCGGGACGCCGTCCCGACGGCGCGACCACCCCTGCGGCGTCACGACCACGGTCGGCCGAGCCCGGTCCAGCACGGCCCGGGTGGGCTCGGCCGGGGAGCGGTGGTCGAGCGGCAGGAGCGCGGCTCCGGCGTCGCTGACGGCCTCGATCACCTCGAGCCAGTTGGGGCCGGGGGGCACCAGGACCGCCACCAGGTCCCGCGGTCGCGGGCGGACGCTCCGGGTTCGGGCCACGTGAGATAGGCTAGCGGAACCCTTCGAGTGTGCGCTCTAGGAGTGATCGGTCTGATGGATTGGCAACGGTCCGGCGACTACCAGGACATCCGGTACGAGACCGCCGAGGGCATCGCGAAGATCACGATCGATCGTCCCGAGGTCCGCAACGCGTTCCGGCCCACGACGCTGTTCGAGCTCTCGCACGCGTTCGACACGGCCCGGGACGATCCCCGGATCGGCGTGATCGTCCTGACCGGGGAGGGGCCGCTGGCGTTCTGCTCGGGCGGGGACCAGCGGGTCCGGGGCGACGATGGCTACGAGGACGAGCACGGCGTGGGCCGGCTGAACGTGCTCGACCTGCAGATCCAGATCCGGAGGCTCCCCAAGCCCGTGATCGCCATGGTGGCCGGGTACGCCATCGGCGGCGGCCACGTCCTGCACCTCGTGTGCGACCTCACGATCGCGGCCGACAACGCGAAGTTCGGCCAGACCGGTCCCAAGGTCGGCTCGTTCGACGCCGGGTACGGGAGCGGGCTGCTCGCGGCCACGATCGGTCTCAAGCGCGCCAAGGAGGTCTGGTTCCTGTGCGAGCAGTACGACGCGCAGACCGCGCTCCGGTGGGGATTGGTGAACCGCGTCGTGCCGCTCGAGGTCCTGGAGGAGGAGACCGTGGGGATCTGCCGGCGGATCCTCCGGATGAGTCCCCTCGCGCTGCGGATGATCAAGGGTGGCATGCACGCCTGGACCGACGGCCTGGCCGGGGTCCAGCAGCTGGCCGGTGACTCGACCCTGCTCTTCTACATGAGCGAGGAGGCCAAGGAGGGGCGGGACGCCTACCTCGAGAAGCGGCCGCCGGACTTCTCGAGGTTCCCCAGGCGCCCGTGAGCAGGGTCGCCGCCGCCCGGCTCCGCGTCTGGTGGCACGGGGCCCGGCCCCGAACGCTGGCCGCGAGCGTCACGCCGGTCGTCGTGGGCACCGCGGCCGCAGGGCACGCGTCGCCCTGGCGGTTCGTCGGGGCGCTGGTCGTGGGGGTCGGTCTGCAGGTCGGCGTGAACTTCGCGAACGATTACCACGACGGCATCCGAGGCGTCGACACCGAGCACCGCACCGGTCCCGTCCGGCTGACGGCGTCCGGGATGGCCCGGCCCCCGGCGGTGTTGACGGCGGCGCTCGCGTGCATCGCCGTGGCGGGTGCGGCCGGGCTCGCGCTGGCGATGGCGACGACGCTGTGGCTGCTCCCGATCGGGGCGGCCGCGATGCTGGCGTTGTGGCTGTACTCGGGCGGGCCCAAGCCGTACGCGAGCCTCGGCCTGGGCGAGCTCATGGTGTTCGTGTTCTTCGGCGTGATGGCCACGGCGGGGACGGCATACGTGCAGGCCGAGCGGGTCTCGGCCGCCGCCTGGTGGGCCTCGATGCCGATGGGGCTGCTGATCGTGGCCATCCTGGAGGCGAACAACCTCCGCGACATCCCCACCGATGCGGCGACCGGCAAGCGGACCCTGGCCGTCCGGCTCGGGGACCGGGCCACCCGGATCCTGTACCGAGCCGAGGTGGTGGCGGCCTACGTGGCGGTCGTGGCCGGCGTCCTCGTCGGGGTCGTCGACGAGCGGTGGGGTCTGTCGATCTGGGCGTTGCTCGCCCTGGCCTCGTGGCCCCTGGCCATCCGGCCGATGGAGGCCGCCGGCTCCGCGCGGGGGAGCGAGCTTGTCCCGGTGCTCGTCGGGACGTCCCGGCTCGTCGTGGCGTTCGGCGGGCTGCTCGCGCTCGGGCTGTGGGTCGCCGGAGCGACGGCGACGTGAGCACGCCGCCGGGAGCGGAGCCGAGCCCTGCGTCGGGGGCGATGGGGCAGGCCGAGGAGGCGTTCGCGCGCATGCGGGCCTTCGTCGGCGCGCTGGCCTCGGCCGGGGTACGGCACGCGTGCCTGTCCCCGGGGTCCCGATCGACGCCCCTCGCCCTGGCCCTCCGACGCGAGCCTCGCATCGTCCTCCACGTGCACCTGGACGAGCGGGCCTCGGGCTTCGCCGCGCTGGGGCTGGCCAAGAGCACGGGCGCCCCCTCCGCGGTGGCGTGCACCAGCGGCACCGCCGCGGCCGAGCTCCTGCCCGCGGCGGTCGAGGCCCGGATGTCGCGGACGCCGCTCCTGCTGCTGACGGCCGATCGTCCGCCCGAGCTCCGTGGGGTCGGGGCCAACCAGACCATCGATCAGGTCGAGCTGTTCGGGCGGTACGCGAGGTGGTTCGTGGACGCGCCGGTCGCCGGCTCCGGTGAGGGGGACGATCCGTGGCGGCTGCTCGCGAGGGAGGTGGTCCGGCGGACCCTCGAGCATCCGCCCGGCCCGGTGCACGTGAACCTGCCCTTCCGCGAGCCGCTGGTGCCGGACCCCGAGCCCACGCGGTACCCGCCGAGCCCGGCCCGGCCCGCGCCGCAGCCGGAGGAGCCGAGCGGGGCACCGCCGCGGTTCGACCCGCCGCCCCCGCGCCCCGAGCAGCTCGAGGCCGTGGTGGACCGGATCGGCGGCGTCGATCGCGGCGTGGTCTACGCGGGCGCCTTGCGGGTGGGCGCCCGCCCGATCCTGGAGCTGGCCCGGGCCCTCGGGTGGCCGCTGATCGCCGAGCCCACCTCGGGGCTCCGGGTCCCGGGGGCGCTCGCGGCGGGGCAGCCGCTGCTCGCCGACGAGCGCTTCCGGAGCGCGCACCGGCCGGAGGTGGCCATCCAGGTGGGCGCGGCGCCCACCTCGCGGCCGGCGCTCGCGCTGGTCGGGGAGGCCGAGCACCTGATCGTGCTCGACCCCGACGACCTGGTGGCCGACCCGGCTCGGCACGCGGAGCTCCGGCTGGTGGCGCATCCGGCCGAGGTGGCCGGGGGGCTGCTGGAGCGCCTCCCTGCGGGCGGCGCGGGCGGATGGCTCCAGGGGTGGCACCGAGCGGACGGACGCGCGCGGGGAGCGATCGACGGGCTGCTCGACGGATGGGACGAGCCGTTCGAGGGCCGGGCGGCCAGGGACCTGGCGGAGGCCGTGCCGGATGGGGCGGTCGTGTGGGCCGGCTCCAGCATGCCGGTCCGCGACCTCGACGCCTTCATGCGCCCGCGCGAGGGCATCCGGGTCCTGGCCAACCGTGGAGCGAGCGGGATCGACGGCTTCGTCTCGACCGTGCTCGGCGGGGCGGCGGCCGGCCACCCGACGTTCGCCGTCCTCGGCGACCTCACCCTGCTCCACGACGCGGGATCGCTCCTGTGGAGCGCGCGTCGGGGGCACGACGCCGTGCTCGTCGTGCCGAACAACGACGGCGGCGGCATCTTCTCCTTCCTCGGCCAGCGGGGGCTCCCCGGGTCCGAGCTCGCCGAGCTGTTCACCACCCCCCACGGCCTCTCGCTGGGGGAGGTCGCGGCGGCGGCCGGGGCCGGCCACGTCCTCGTCGAGCGGGCCGGTGACCTGGCCCCCGCGGTGGAACGGGCCCATCGCGCCGGTGGCGTCTGGATCGTGGAGGTCCCGAGCGACCGGGAGCGCAACGTGA
>JBHGAT010000117.1:0-6044 GCA_041946645.1 Candidatus Velamenicoccus archaeovorus
GGGGGCCGGGCCGGCCGGGCCCGAGCGGGTCCGGGCGGTCGACGTGGCCTCCGTGCTCGACGAGCCCGCCACCGCGGACGTCAGCGTGCACTGGATGGTGGAGGGCTGGCCCGAGGACGTGGTGCGGGCCCTCGCGTCGTTCCGGGCGGCGCAGGGCGAGCGCAGCGTCCAGTACGTGGTCGCCGACGTGACCGGCGCGGCCCCTTCGCTGTTCGGGGAGGGCGTCGAGGTCGTGTCGCTCGTGGAGGGCACCGGGTGGGCGGCGGCCCGCAACGCCGGCCTCCGCCGATCCCGGGGACGTCTCGTGCTGGTCGTGGACGGGTCGGTCGAGGCGACCGGGGACGTCCTGGGACCGCTCGAGCGGGCCCTGGCCGATCCGGAGGTGGGGGTGTGCGGGCCGTTCGGCATCGTGACGAACGACCTCCGGGAGTTCTCGCCGTCGGACGGGCCCGAGGTCGACGCGATCGAGGGCTACCTGATGGCGTTCCGTCGCGAGCTGCTCGGCACCGTGGGCGGCTTCGACGAACGGTTCCGGTGGTACCGGACGGCCGACATCGAGCTGTCGTTCCGGATCAAGGACGCCGGCCTCCGCGCGGTGGTGGTCCCGGTGCCGGTGCGGCGGCACGAGCATCGGACGTGGGCCCACACCTCGTCCGAGGACCGGGCCAGGTGGTCCAAGCGCAACTACTACCGGTTCCTCGACCGTTTCCGAGGTCGGTTCGACCTGCTGGTGAAGGGGCCCGGGGAGGGCGAGCCGTAGCCGCTAGCGCTTCGGGTCGACGGCGATCGGCGGGGGCGGTGGGACCGTCGGCGCCTGGGGGAGCTCCTCGGTTGGACGCCGGGCCTGATCCTCGCCGTTGCCTCGGGCCAGGGCCGCGCGGGCCTCGTCGGGAGAGGGGATGGGCTTGGAGCCATCCACGTACGCGGCCAGGTCCGGTCCCTCGATCACCTCGGTCACCATCAGCAGGCCCGACAGCTCCTCGAGCAGCTGGCGCTGCCGGTCCAGGGTGGCCCGAGCCCGCTCGTGGGCCTCGTCGAGCAGCCGCTTGACCTCCTCGTCCACCAGCGCCGCCAGCTCCGGCGAGAACTCCGGCGACGCGCCCGGGAACAGCATCCGGCCCTCGGCGCTGCGGAAGCCGTCGTTGCCGAACGAGAGCGGACCGACCTTGTCGCTCATCCCGTACTCGATCACCATGGCCCGGGCGATCTCGGTGGCCCGCTGGAGGTCGTTCTGCGCGCCCGTGGAGATCTGGGCGAAGCCGAGCTCCTCGGCCGTGCGGCCGCCCAGGAGGATGGCCAGCCGGTCCTTCAGCTCGGGCTCGGTGAGCAGGTACCGGTCCTCCAGGGGACGCTGCATGGTCATGCCGAGCGCCGCCGCCCCACGGGGGATGATCGACACGCGGTGGACGGGATCGGCCGTCGGCATGTCGAGCGCGACCAGGGCGTGCCCCATCTCGTGCTTGGCGACGATCTCGCGCTCCTTCTCCGACATCACGCGGCTCTTGCGCTCGAGCCCGGCGGTCACGCGGTCGATGGCTTCCTCGAGCTCGACCATCATCACCGAGTTCTTCTCGGCCCGGGCCGCCAGCAGCGCGGCCTCGTTGACCACGTTGGCCAGGTCGGCGCCGGTGAAGCCCGGGGTGCGGGAGGCCAGCACCCGCAGGTCCACGCTGGGGTCGAGGGCCACGCCTCGGGCGTGCACCTTCAGGATGGCCTCGCGGCCGCGAAGGTCCGGCCGGTCCACCACGACCTGCCGGTCGAACCTTCCCGGACGGATCAGCGCGGGGTCGAGCACGTCCGGGCGGTTGGTGGCGGCCATGATGATGACGCCCTTGGACGAGTCGAACCCGTCCATCTCGACCAGCAGCTGGTTGAGGGTCTGCTCACGCTCGTCGTGGGCGCCGAACCCGGCCCCCAGCGCCCCGGCCCGACCCTTGCCGATCGTGTCGAGCTCGTCCAGGAAGACCAGGGCCGGCGCCTTCTCCTTGGCCTGCTGGAACAGCTCGCGGACCCGGGCCGCACCCAGGCCCACGAACATCTCGACGAACTCGGAGCCCGACATGAAGAAGAAGGGCACGTTGGCCTCTCCGGCCACGGCGCGGGCCAGCAGCGTCTTGCCGCACCCAGGCGGGCCGAGCAGCAGCACCCCCTTGGGGATCCGACCGCCCAGGCGCTGGTACTTCTTGGGGTGCTTCAGGAAGTCCACGATCTCGCGCAGCTCCTCGACCGCCTCGTCCACGCCGGCGACGTCGGCGAACGTGGTCTTCATCTCCTTGCGGTCGTAGATCTTCACGCGGTTCCGGCCCAGGTTGAGCGCGGCGGAGCTCTGCGCACCGCTCATCCGGCGGATCAGGAAGAACCACAGCAGGCCGAACAGGAGCAGCGGCACCACCCAGCCCACCAGCACGCTCGACCACGGGTTCGGTTGCACCCCCGTGAACCGGACGTCGTTGCTCTGCAGCGTCTCGGTCAGGGTCGTGGTCCCTTGCAGGATCGGGGGGATGTCGGCCGTGAAGTTGACGTCGTTGCTGCCCTCGCGGTAGGTCCCGCTCACGGACGTCTCGGAGATCCTCACGGTCCCGATGATGTCGCCCTGCTGGACCTTCTGGAGGAAGATGGAGTAGTCGAGCTTGCTCGGCCGGGGGGACGCGAGGTAGTTGAACAGCACCAGGAGCAGCAGGAACCCGATCACCCAGACCCACGGCGACGTGCGGAGACGCCGCTCGCCGCCACCGCCGCCGAGGTCGAAGCCGCCCCAGCGGCCTCGTCGATCGTCGTTCCCGCCTCCGGCCATAGGTCCATCTTCGCATCCCTCGGAGCATGTGACAGTCACGCCTCGCCGCAGCGTGCGGGGACGGGGCGCTCCGGTCGCTATCCGGGATACTGGGGTATCGCCATCCGGCGCGGCCGGGCGCCGGGGGCAGCGTGCGACGCGGGAGGGATGGTGCAGGTGCGGGACGCGGAGGCGGTCGGTGGCCCGTAGCCGGTCCACGCCGATCGAGGACCCGGCGCTCAAGGAGCGGTTCGAGCGCGACGCCCTCCCGATGCTGCCGAACCTCTACGGGGCGGCCCTGCGCATGACACGGAACGCCGCCGACGCCGAGGACCTGGTCCAGGAGACCTTCCTGCGGGCGTACCGGGGCTTCGCCGGGTTCCAGGAGGGGACCAACCTGCGCGCCTGGCTGTATCGCATCCTCACCAACACCTTCATCAACTCGTATCGGAAGCGGCAGCGGCAGCCGATCACCGTGCCCGACGAGGACATCGAGGACTGGTTCCTCTTCGACAAGCTCGGCGAGGCGGGCGTTGAGTCCTCGGCCGAGAGCGAGGTGCTCGAGCGGCTGCCGGACGAGGACGTCCAGCGGGCGCTCGAGGCGCTGCCCGAGGGGTTCCGGATGGCCGTGCTCCTTGCGGACGTGGAGGGTTTCTCGTACAAGGAGATCGCCGAGATCTTGGACGTCCCCATCGGCACGGTGATGTCGCGCCTGCACCGGGGAAGAAAGGCCCTGGAGAAGGCGTTGTGGGAGACGGTACGGGAGCGAGGACTTGTCACCGATTGACTGCCAGCAGGTACTCCAGCAGATCGAGCTCTACCTCGACGGCGAGCTCGATCCCGCCATGGGCGTCGAGATGCGTCGACACCTCGGCGCGTGCAGCCCGTGCATGGACCACGCGGACTTCAAGCGCCACCTCCGCGAGCTCCTCAAGGCCAAGTGCGGCTGCGACGAGGTCCCGCCGCACGTCCTCGATCGCGTCCGCTCCCTCCTGAGCGAGGAGCAGGACCGCCCCATCGAGATCTGATCGCCGGGTCCGCCCGGGCCCCGCACCCGCTCTCCGGATCGTGTCGGCCGCCCCCATCCGCGGCGAACCCTCCCCGCGCCTGCGTCGAATAGCAGGTCGCAAGGAGGACGTGCGGATGATGAAGGGAACCCGGCCAGGGCACCTCCCGCCGCCGTCGAGGACGGTGGAGCAGGCGGACCGCACGTGCGCGGTGCCCGGCTGCACCACCCGCCTCTCGATCTACAACGCCGGCGAGGTGTGCTGGCAGCACGCCGACATCGTCTTCCCGAACTACCGAGGGAAACGGCTGGTGGACCCTCGGTCGTGACGGATCCCGCGCTCCCCCCTCCCGATGCGCGGGAGCCTCGGAGAACGGCCCCTCGTGGGCCGTTCTTCGCTGTCCGGCCCCCGCCTGCGTTCCCACGGCGGCGGGGGACGGCGTAGGATTCGGCGCCGAGGTGCTCGAAGGTCCCGGGAGGGGGTTCGCATGCAGACGGTCGAGCACGGGGGCGCCGTCCCGGCGCTCGCCCGGCGTCGCCGGCACGTGCGGAAGGTGGGGGATTAGGGCATGGACGATCTCGGGACGATCCTGGGCGTGTTCGCGCACCCCGACGACGAGACGTACCTGATGGCCGGCCTCGCAGCGCGCGCCGTCCGCAACGGATCCCGCGTCGTCATCGTCACGGCCACGCGCGGAGAGGGCGGATCCTTCGACGAGGAGCGGTGGCCGTCCGCGACGCTGGGCGAGGTCCGCGAGCGTGAGCTGTTGCGGAGCCTCGCCATCCTTGGCGTCACCGAGCATCGCTGGCTCGACCTGCCCGACATCGACATGGAGACCGCTCTGCCCGATGAGGGGTACGAGAAGGTCCGGGACCTCATGGCCGAGATCCAGCCCGACACGGTCCTGTGCTTCGGTCCCGACGGGATGACCGATCACGAGGCGCACAAGTCCACGTGTCAGTGGGCCACGCGCGCGTTCCACGAGGTCGCGAAGTCGGGCGCGAAGCTCTTCTACGCGACCACCACGCCCGAGTGGGCCGAGCGGTGGGTGCCGATCTACAACCGGTTCGACGTGTTCCGCCCGGGTACGCCGCCGGTGACGGCGCGGGAGGAGCTGGGCATCGACTTCCAGCTGCCGCCCGACCTGCTGGAGCTCAAGATCAAGGCGATCCAGGAACACCAGAGCCAGGTCGAGGGGATGGTCGCCGCGTTCGGCGAAGACATCTTCCGCGGCGCGATGGCCGAGGAGACGTATCGCCTGGCGGCGGTCAAGGCATGATCGTGCGGCCGGCCCCCTTGGCCGACCTGGACTGGGACGCGGACCGGGCGCGCGCGTTCGCGGACCGCGCGGTGGAGCTCTACGAGGACTTCCTCCGCCGTCTGGAGGAGCTGCCGGTGGCCCGGGGGCGCGGGGCGCAGGACGTGCGGAAGGCCGTGGCGATCCCCGTGCCCGAGGACCCGATGCCGGTCGAGGAGCTGTTCGGGTACCTGCACGACGTGGTGTTCGAGCACTCGATGTATCCGGGCCATCCGCGGTTCCTGGCGTACATCACCGGATCGGGCACGGTCCCCGGTGCCGCGGCCGACCTCCTCGCGGCCGGCTTGAACATGAACCTGGGCGGGTGGCTGCTCTCGCCGTCCGGCAGCGAGATCGAGCTGGCGCTGATGCGCTGGTTCGCCGACCGGTTCGGCCTGCCCGAGACGGCGGGGGGCCTGCTGGTCTCCGGCGGCGCGATGGCCACCTTCGTGGCGCTGAAGGTGGCTCGGGACCGGATGGCCGGCTGGGACGTACGGACGGAGGGGCTCCGGGGCGGACCGCCGCTCCGCATCTACCTGTCCTCGGAGACGCACGTGGTCAGCAACCGGACCGCCGACATGCTGGGGATCGGCGCCGTCGGGGTGACCACGATCCCCGTGGACGCGGACTTCCGGATCCGCCTCGACCGGCTGCGCGACGCCATCCGGCGCGACCGCGACGAGGGCATCCGCCCGGTGGCCGTGGTGGGGTCGGCGGGGACGGTGGCCACCGGCGCGGTCGACCCGCTCGACGCGCTCGCGGACCTCTGCGCCGAGGAGGGGCTGTGGTTCCACGTGGACGGCGCCTACGGCGGGCCGGCCGCCTTCGCCGACGACCTGCGGCCGCTGTTCGCGGGGATCGAGCGTGCCGACTCGATCGCGTTCGACCCGCACAAGTGGCTCTACACGCCTCACTCGGGCGGCTGCGTCCTGGTGCGGGACCTCCAGCACCTGGCCGATTCGTTCTC
>JBHGAT010000118.1:0-6035 GCA_041946645.1 Candidatus Velamenicoccus archaeovorus
CCCCCTCGCCCGGCTCGGCCTAGTGGGCGACCTCCTCGGGGAGCTCGTACCACTGGACCCGCTCACCGACGCGAGCGCGGATCTTCCAGCGGAGGCTCTTCGGGACCTCGTCGGCGTGCGCTCGGAGCGCCAGGGCCTGCTCGACCGGGTCGTGGGCGGCGTCGGTGGGAACGAGCCGTGCCAGCTCGCCCCGCGCGAGCTCGCCCACCCGGTCGAGGTTGCTCGTGACGGTACGCCACCATCCCCAGTCGTTGGCCACCACGTGGTCGAACCGCTCGAGGCCGATCGTCCCGGGCTCGTCGCCGTCGCGCACCGCGAACGCCGAGAGCAGGTACACGATGTCGTGCACGTCCTTCTCGTTCTGCTGGACCACCTGGAGCTTGGAGAGCAGGAGATCGGTCACGTCCAGCGTGAACGGCATCCGGGCGATCCGGTCCTTGAACCCCAGGACGTGGCACATGTTCAGCTGGTCCATCACCACGTCCACGGCGGTGCCGCTCGCCTCGTTCGTGAAGTACATCTGCTTGTGCCCGTACATCGTGTTGAACCGCCGGTCGCCGGCGAAGCCGAGCGACGACAGCAGCTCCATCACCGGGCCCTTCGCGCTCGAGACCGAGGCGAAGTCCATGTCCTGTCCGCTCCGCACCCGCGGCGGGTAGTCCGGCGTCAGGTACCGGACGGCCTGGCCCCCGATCAGGCGGAGCGGGATCCCCTCGCGGTTCGCGGCCTCGACCGTGGCGACCGCGGCCTCGTAGGCATCCGCGGGGAGCGTCATTCCCGCGCGACCTGTCCCACCCAGCGGCGGAGATCGCCCTCGGTGACGATGCCGACCAGGCGTCCCCCGTCCAGGACGGGCAACCGGCGGATGCCGTTCTGGGTCAGGAGGTCGAACACGTCCACGACCTGCGCGTCGACCCCCACCGACACGACCGGGGAGGTCATCAGGTCGCCCACCCGCTCGTCGAGCAGGCCGACGTCGTCCAGGACGTGACGGGTGACGTCGCGCTCGGTGAACACCCCGACCGCCAGATCGCCCTCGACCACGACCACCGAGCCGATGTCGTGGGCGATCATCTTCCGGAGGGCGTCGCGAACGCGGTCGTCCGGCGTCACCGTCACCACGTCCCTGGTCATCAGGCCGCCGATCGTGTCGGGTGCCCTGGTCATGCCGCCTCCGCGCCCGCCGGGCACGCGCCCTCCCGGATGCCGCATGGTACTCCCCGTGTGCGGGGAGCGCGCCGGCGGCGCGACGCGTCGAGCTCAGCGCCCCAGGCCGAGCATCAGCAGCCCGCCCACCACCAGCACCACGCCCGCGTACTGGTTGGGCACCGGACGCTCGCCCAGGACCGCCACCGCCAGCGCCAGGGCCAGCAACGGGAACACCGCCGAGGCCACCAGCACGATCGAGATGAAGCCCGACTCCGCCCCGGCCGAGTACGCCACCACCCCGACCAGGTCTGCCAGGCCCACCAGCGCGGCCCCGAGCAGCGCTCCGCGCGCGGTCGTCCTCAGACCGAGGTCGCCCCGCTTCCACACGCCCGCGAACAGCGCCATGGCCGCGAACTGCGCCGCGCGCGACGCCCACAGCCCGGCCACCCACCCCACCCGCTGCGCGAACCAGCCGAGCAGGAACGCTCCCACCCCGAACAGCACCGACGACAGCAACGCCCACCGCACGCCGGGGCCGGCGGCCGTCCGCGTGCCGCGCGTGAGGCCCCGGAGGTCCGTCGAGGCCAGCATCACGCCGACCACCGTGACCACCCCGCCGGCAAGCGCCATGGTGCCGGGCCGCTCGCCCAGCAGGACCACGGCCAGCACCACGCCCACCAGGGCGTACGCCGCGCCGATCGGCGACACCACGGCCACCGGTCCGAGCTCGAGCGCCCGGTAGTGCGAGAAGTAGGCCGTGGCCGACACGGCCCCCGCCAGCGCCAGCCACCCGGCGATCGGGCCGATCTCCGACACGCCGTGGCCGGCCGCCACGAAGATCGCGGTCATCGCCAGGGCGCTCAGCCCCTGCGAGACCAGGACGGCCCGGAGGCTGCCGATCCGCCGACCCACCACGGCCCCGCCGAAGTCGGCCAGCCCCCAGCCGAGCGCCGCGGTGAGCCCGAAGATCACGCCGGCGGCCGGGCCTCGGCGAGGGCGTCGACCGCCACCGCGCCACGCGAGCCCACGATCAGGGGGTTCGCCTCGAGCGACGCGAGCCGCTCGCGGAGGTCGTGTGCGGCGCGGGCCACGGCCTCGACCGCACGCGCCACCGCGCGCAGGTCGTGCGCGGTCGGATCCAGCCCGCATCGCGGCGCCTGCTCCTCGACGAACCGCCGGGCCTGCCTCCGGGTCATCGGCGCGGCCACGAACGTGGCCTCGCCGGCCTCGGCCAGCGCGCCGCCCGGGCGCATCGTCACGGCGGCGCCGAACCGCTCGTCGACCACGGCCCCCACCAGCACCTCGGTCCCGCTCACCATCCGCTGGACCAGCACGCGGGGCCGGGCGGCGCCGGCCCGGCGCGCCGCCTCGAGCACCTCCGCCGCGGCGACCTCGACATCGGTCGGGTTGGTCAGCCCGAGCCGTACGCCGCCGAGCCGCGCCTTGTGGGGGATCTCCGGCGCGAGCGCCTTCACCGCCACGGGGAACCCGACCGTCCGAGCGGCCCGCGCGGCCGCCGCCGGGGAGCCCACCGTGGCCTCCTTCGGCCGGGGGACGCCGTACCGCTCGAGCAGCGCGGCGGCGCGGACCTCATCGAGCGGGCCCGAGACCCCTCGCAGCGAGCGCAGGGCTCCGGCCCTGCCCGGGTGCGCCGGCAGCGAGGGCGTGGCGCGGTCGTTGGCGCGCTGCAGCTCGACGAGCGCGCGGATCGCGCCCGCCGAGGCCGCGTGTCCCTGGATGAACGGCAGCCCGGCCTCCCGGACGAACGCCCTGGCCGCCTTCGAGTAGGCGAGCGGGCTCATGGCGACCGAGGCGAAGACGGTCCCGGTCTCCTCCTGCAGCTCGCGGACGCGCCGCAGGACCGGCTCCGCCCACACGCCCTCGCCCTCGAGGCGCGGGGGGAACGCGTCGAACGCGACGAACCCGACGTTCGGGTCCTCGGCCAGAGCCTCCACGGCCCCGACGTACCTGTCGGTCTCGACGGCGGCCTGGCCGGTCACGTCGAGCGGGTTGTTCTGGCCGGCGAACGCCGGCAGGGCCCGGCGGAGCTTGCGCTTGGTCGCGGTCCCGAACTCGGGCAGCGTGAGCCCGGCCGCCCCCACCGCCTCCGCGAACAGCGTGCAGGCGCCGCCCGACTGGAGCGCCGCCGCCACGCCGAGCGCGCGCAGCTTCCGATGGTACGAGAGGAGCACCGCGGCCTCGAACATCTCGATCGGGTCGCGCACGAGGATGGCCCCGAGCCCCCGGAGCCAGGCGTCGCGCAGGGCCGTGTTGCCCGCCAGCGCGCCCGTGTGCGCGACGATCGAGCGGCGGGCCGCCTCGCTCCGGCCCTCGGGCGCGCAGACCAGGACCGGCTTGCGGGCCTTCCGGAGGGCCTCCAGCCCCCGGCCGATCCCCTCGACGTCGCGCATCGTCTCGAGGTAGGTGGTCACGAGCTCGGTGTGGGGATCCGCGGCGGCCCACGCGAACATGTCGCCGAGCCCGACCACGGCTTCGTTCCCCACGCCGAGGATGATCCGCAGCCCGAACCCCCGGTCCGATGCAAGCTGGTTCATCGTCCAGGCCACGGTCCCGCTCTGGCTGATCACGCTCACGCCGCCGGCCACCGGCTCGGGGGGCGGCGTGGTGCCGTACGGCGCGACCTTCTCCACGTAGTTCACGAAGCCCTCGACGTTGGGGCCCAGGACCGGCAGCCGGTGGCGATGCGCCACCGCCGCCAGCTCGGCCTGGAGGGCCACGCCCTCCGGTCCGGCCTCGGCGAAGCCGCTGGAGACCACCATCGCGCCGCGCACACGGGCCGCCCCGCATTCGTCGACCATCCGCACGGCCACCCGGGCCGGCACCACGATCACCGCGAGATCGACCCGCCCGGGCACCTCGCCGACCGAGGCGTAGCAGCGCCGGCCCCACACCTCGTCGTACTTCGGGTTGACCGGATACAGCTGGCCGGCGAACCCGACGTGGCGGAGGCTCCGCTCGATCTCCGGCGCCCACGAGTCGGGCGACTCGGACGCGCCGATGACGGCGATCGACCGCGGCGCGAGCAGCGGTTGCAGGTTCCACCGGCCCACGGGCCCGTCACCTCTCGCCGCGGTACCGGGCGTCCCGCCAGGCGATCGCGGCCTTCAGCCCCTGCTCCTGGGTGATGCGGCGGAACTCGTCCCGCTGGGGCAGGTTGGCCGTCTCGATGATCGTGTCCAGCTCGACGTTGGCGGCCATGGCCGCCCGGAACCCCGCCACGTCCCAGACCCGGTTGACGGCCCGCTTGGTGGTCTGCACCACGAACGGCTCGTTCTTGGCGATCTCATCGGCCAGCGCCAGGGTGGCCTCGTCCAGCTCGTCGCGGGGGACCACCCGGTTCACCAGGCCGATCCGGAGGGCCTCGTCGGCGGGGATCCGGTCCTCCCCGGTGAACAGCAGCTCCTTGGCCGTGCGGACGCCCACGACCCAGGGCAGGAACATCGACACGACACCCGAGCCGAACCGCACGTCCACGTACCCGAAGTACGCGTCGTCGGCCGCGACGCACAGGTCGCACGCGAGCATCAGGTCCGTACCGCCGGCCAGGCAGTAGCTGTGGACCTGCGCGATCACCGGCTTCGGGTGGTCGAGGATCCTCAGCATGCGCCCGGTGTCGTGCTCGAGCGCGTGGTGCCAGGCGGCCGAGTCCATCGCGCCGGCGCTCGCGTCCTCGTTCAGGTCGTAGCCGGCGCAGAAGGCCCGCCCGGCCCCACGCAGGATCAGGACGCGCACGCCGCCGTCGTTCGCGGCCTCATCGAGCGCCTCCTCGAGCGCGTCCATGAGCTCGCCGTTCAGCGCGTTGAGCGCCTTCGGGCGGTTCAGGGTGAGGCGGCGGACCGGCCCGAGGTCCTCGCTCAGCAGGACCGGCTCGTGGTCGGCTCGGGCGTCCTGGCCTTCGGCCGCCGTTACCTCGTCGCTCACGTGCTCTCCCTCGCGGCGGTGGTCGCGCGCATCATACACAGCGCCCTGAACGGCCCTTCAAAAGGACGTCACGACCGCGCGGCGACCTCGGCGGCCGCTCGGTGACCGCTGCGGATCGCGCCCTCCATCGTCCCGTGGTGCTCGGGCCCGGCGGTGTGCTCACCGGCGAACGCCACCCGCCGGTGCGGCCGCCCGAGCAGCTCCATGCGGTCCCACGACCGGTCGTCGAACGCCGCGTAGCAGCCGCGGGCGAACGGATCGCCGCCCCACGCCTTCAGCACCGGCGGCCCCTCGAACGTCAGGTCGGGGTTCATCCCGCGGAGACGGGCGACCCACGCCGCCGGGTCGCCCGACGCCGTCCCCAGCGCGTCCTGGGCGAGCGCCGAGCCCGCGAAGGCGGTCAGCACCGGCCGGGCACGGCCACCCGCCCCCAGCGCGATCCAGCACCAGGACGGCAGCTCCGTGTCCTGGAGCGCGCGCGGCTCGAGCCCGTCCGCAGCGATCGGCACCGCGAGCTTGGCGGCCGCCCCCATCGGCAGCTCGGCCACGGCGACGGCCTGGTCGGGCGGCAGCGCCGGCTCGAAGGAGAGCTCCAGGACGAGCGGCGCCGGCACGGCGATCACCGCCGCCCGGGCCCCGACCTCGACCGGCCCGGCCGGCCCGTCCGCCCGGACACGCACCGCGTCGGCTCGCTGCTCCACGGCCCGCACCACGTGGCCGAGCCGCACGTCCGGGAGCACCGCGGCCATGGCCTCGGCGAGCCGGCCGTTGCCACGGGCGGCGCGGCGGTACACGCGGCCGCCGCCCTCGAACGCGTCCTCCCCGACCAGGGTCCGGAGCGGCACCGACGCGAGGTCCGCGGCGCACGTGCCCTGGAGGCGCATCCGGAGGGCCTCGCGCTGAGCCGGCGTGCCCGGCACCGCGTCGAGGAACGCGGCCACGGA
>JBHGAT010000119.1:0-6023 GCA_041946645.1 Candidatus Velamenicoccus archaeovorus
CCGGTGCTCAGCGCCACTGCGTGGCGCCGATGAACCCCACCGCGATGAGCGCCAACCCGACCCACAGCCACAGGTTGGACGCCTGGCCGCCGGTGAACGGCATCAGCCCGATGTAGTTCAGGACGATCATCAGCACCCCGATCCCCATCACCACGAGGATGGAGATGCCGAACCAGCGGGGGCTTTCCTTGGGCCGCTTCTTCTGGGGGGCCGGCACGTAGGGGCGGCGGCTCTGCCGCTGCTTCTGGCGTCCCCTGGACCGTGGCATGACCGCGACAGGTTACCGCTCCGCCGGGGCCAGCCTCAGCACGGACCCGGCGGCAGCCCGGACCGCCGGGCCGGACATCGGCAACGGGTGGTGGCTCCCCGCCGCCCACAGGGGGAGCAGGTCGTTCCAGTGGGGGGAGGCGGGGTGCCCCGACTGCCCGGTGGTGTGGACGCCGAGCGCGCCGTCGGGGTCGGCGGGGTCGGCGATCATCCGCCACGAGGGCAGGACCACCACGTCGTACGGTCCTCCGGGCTCGAACGCGCCCTGGAGCACGGTGGTGCCGTCGCCGCCGAGCTCGACCACGCCACCGGTGAACATCGGTGCCAGGTCCTCGATCATCGCGAGCGGTCCGGCCGGCACCACCCGGTGGAGCGCTCCCCACCGCCACGCTGCGGGGTCGTCGCCCAGCGCCTCCGTGAGCTCGTCCAGGGCGGCGTCGAGCGCGCGACGGAGGACCTCGTCCCGCGCCGCACGTCCCGGCCCGCCGAACCATCGCTCGGAGGGGACCCGGAGCAGGACCTCCAGGACCCGGGCCTGGAACGCGTTGGGGCCCTGGCGGCGTGCGTAGTAGTGCTCGAACAGCCGCTCGCCCAGGCGCGGCAGCACGACCTCGTGCGCGATGCGGATCGACCACACCTCGTACAGCGCCGCCGCCGCCGAGTCCGCCGCCAGGTCCCCGTCCCAGCCCCGGAGGAGCTCCAGGGCTCGCCGCTGGCGCTCGGTGGCCGGCTCGACCTCGGCCAGCAGGCCGGCGATCCGGGCGGCGACCGCCGAGACCGTGTCGAGCTGGATCGCCGCGAAGGTCTCGGGCGTGTGGACCGGCTCGGCCGCCAGCCGCTCCGCGATCCGCACGGCCCGGTCGGGGGAGGAGAAGTCGCGGCCCAGGTCGTGCGGGAAGCCGTCCGCGTACGGCCGGTCGTTGGCCGTGACCAGGACCCCGTCGGGAGGGTCCTGGGCCCAGGGGAGCTCGTCGAAGGCGACGCAGCCGTCCCACTCGAACGCCGGATCCCAGCCCGGCACCGGGAGGGTGCCGTCGCTCGCCCGCCGGACCGGGTAGCGGCCGGTGCACTGGTAGCCGATCGTGCCGTCGGCGTCGGCGTAGACGATGTTCTGCCCGGGACAGGCCCACGTCCGCACGGCCTCGCGGAACGCGGCGAAGGAGCCGGCGGTGGCCATCCGGTGGACGGTCGAGGGCTCGACCGCGTGCTCCAGGCCGACCCAGCGGAGCGCGTAGGCGTGCCGAAGCCCGCCCTCGATCACCCGGGGCTGCCGGACCCCCACCAGGTAGGCGTCGAGGATGGGGCCGTGCCGGGTCTCGCGGACCCGGAGGATCTCGGGCTCGTCCCGGCCGCGGACCTCGATGCGCTCCTCGCGCACCGTGACGGGTTCCCAGGCGCCGTCGTACCAGGCAGCGCTCCCGTCGTCGCTCAGGCGCTCGACGTAGAGGTCCTGCGTGTCCCCCCCAACGTTGGTGAGACCCCACGCGTGCCGGGGGCTGCGTCCGATGATCACGCCTGGCGAGAACGGCAGGGCCACCCCCGAGACGTCCAGCCCCGGCGCCGACAGATGCACCTCGATCCACACCGAGGGCATCTGCGACACGAGGTGTGGGTCGTTCGCCAGCAGCGGGGAGCCGGTCCCGGTCCGCGAGGGTCCGACCACCCACGCGTTGGAGCCCAGACCCCGGGGCCGGGGCGGGACGCCGTCCAGCAGCTCCGCGGCGGTGGGCGACACGGGGAGGGTGCCGGCCGGGAGCGACCCCGGGGCCGGGGGCGTCCCGGGGAACAGGTCCCGGACCACGTCCCATCCGAGCGTCTCGGCGAGCTCGGCACGGAGCAGCTCGTCGTCCCAGTTCCCCGACAGGCTCCAGGCCAGGTAGACGGTCGCGGCGGCCCACGAGGCCTCGTCGGCGGGGAGCTCCGGCTCGAGCCCGAGGACGGCGTACTCGACCGGCGCCGCCGGCATGCGCTCGAGCCACGCGTGGGCCCCGGCGATGAACGACCGCATCATGCGGTGCGAGAGGTCGTCGTAGGCCTCGGCGACCCGCCGCCCGGCCCGGTTCCATCCCACGGTCCGGGCGAACCGGTCCATCGGCAGCACCGGGTCGCCGAACATCGTGGCCAGCCGCCCTCCGGCCAGCCGGAGCGCGGCGTCGATCTGGAACAGGCGCTCCGAGGCCTGGACGAACCCCTGCGCGAGGTACGCGTCCTCCACGGTGGGGGCGACGACGTGGGGCACACCCCACCGGTCGCGGAGGACCTCGACCGGTCCGGAGAGCCCGGACACCTCGAGCTCGCCCTCGACCGGCGGAAGCGCGGCCATCGCCGCCGCGCGGACCTGCTCGACCCACTCGCTCACGCCCTGACCCTACCGTGACGGGTTGAGGCTCAGGCCGGGGCTCTGGAATGATGCCCCCGTGACCGACCAGCGCCCGTGGTTCGCGACCTATCCGAGCGACGTTCCCACGAGCCTCGAGCCGTACCCGGAGATCTCGGTGTTCACGATGCTCGAGGCCTCGGCCCGGCGGTTCCCCGACGCGCCGGCCCTCGCGTGGCTCGGCAGGCGCCTGTCCTACCGGTGGCTGCTGGCCGAGGTGGAGCGCTTCTCGGGCGTGCTGGCCGCGCTCGGCGTGCGCCGGGGCGACCGGGTGGGCCTGATCATGCCCAACTGCCCGCAGTACGTGATCTGCTACTACGCCGCCGCGCGCCTGGGAGCCATCGCCGTGGGCAACAACCCCCTGTACACCAGGCGCGAGATGCACCACCAGCTCCGGGACGCGGACCCCCGGGTCGTGGTGGTGCTCGACCTCCTGTACGGGGACTTCGGCGACGTGTTCGCGGAGCTCGGGCTCGAGCACGTGATCGCGGCGCGCCTGAACGACTACCTGGCGTTCCCCAAGAAGCAGCTCGCGCCGCTGCTGCGGTTCCGCAAGATGCAGCGGGAACAGGGCAAGCCGTGGCCGCCCGTGCCGCGCGGCGCGCCGGTCCGCTGGTGGCACGAGCTGATGGCCGAGGGTCGCCCCGTCCCGCCCGTGGCCATCGTCGACCCGGCGCGCGACGCGGCCGGGTTCATCTACACGGGCGGGACCACGGGCGTGTCCAAGGGTGCGATGCTCTCGCACCGCAACCTCGTGGCGAACGCGATGCAGGCGGCCGCGTACGTCGGGTTGGTGGACGGCCAGGAGACGCTCCTCTGCGCGCTGCCGCTGTTCCACTCGTTCGGGATGCTGGCGATGAACGTGGGGATCGTGAAGGCAGCCAAGCTCGCGCTGGTCCCCAACCCGCGTGACCTCCACCTGATGCTCGAGACGATGGGCCACGAGAAGCCCACGTTCTTCCCCGGCGTGCCCAGGATGTTCGCGGCGATCGTGGATTCGCCGGACGTGGCCAAGGTCGATCTGCGGTCGATCCGGGCCTGCGTGTCGGGGGGCGCGCCGCTGCCCCAGGCCCTGTCGCGTCGGTTCGCCGAGATCACCGACGGCGCCCGTCTGGTCGAGGGCTACGGCCTCACCGAGGCCTCCCCCGTCACCCACGCCAACCCGTTCGACGGGCGGGAGCGGCCCGGGACGATCGGGCTGCCGCTGCCCGACACGGACTGCAAGATCGTGGACCTGGACGACCCGGAGAAGGTGCTCGGGCCGGGCCAGCGCGGGGAGCTCGCGGTGCGCGGGCCCCAGGTGATGCTCGGCTACTGGAACCGGCCGGAGGAGAGCGCCCGCACCGTCATCAACGGCTGGCTCCACACGGGCGACGTCGCGGTGATGGACCCGGACGGCTACTTCCGCATCGTCGATCGGTTGAAAGAGATGATCATGGTGTCCGGGTTCAACGTCTACCCCACGGAGGTCGAGGAGGTCCTCTACCACCACCCGAAGGTCCAGAAGGTCTGCGTGGTCGGGGTCCCCGACGAGCGCACCGGGGAGGCCGTGAAGGCGTTCATCGTCCTGAAGCCCGGCGAGACGGCCACGCCGGAGGAGATCATCGCCTGGTGCCGCGACCCTCAGTCCGGTCTCACGGGCTACCGCGTGCCCAAGCGGATCGAGTTCCGGGACTCGCTGCCCGAGACGCTGATCGGCAAGGTGCTCCGGCGGGTCCTCCAGGAGGAGGAACGGCAGAAGGCGGCCACGGCCGGCAGGAACGTGTGAGCGCGATCCGGGCGGTCATCTTCGACCTGTTCGGCACGCTCGTGCCCGAGTTCCCGCATGCGCGGTGGGACGAGCACTTCGCCCGGATGGCCGGGGCGCTCGGTGTGGACCGGGAGCGGCTCGAGGAGGTCTGGCGCGCGACCACGATCGAGCGCCAGACCGGCCGGCTGGGCGACGTCCGCGCCATGGTCGTGGCGATCTGCCGGCGGCTCGGGCTCGAGCCCGAGGCCGAGCGGGTCGAGGCCGCCGTGACCGTCCGCCTGGACACCTACACGGGGATCTTCCATGCGGTCGAGGGCGCCGAGGAGACGCTGCGCTGGCTCCGCGAACGCGGGTACCGGATCGGCCTGATCAGCATGTGCGCGCCCGAGACGCCGGCGCTGTGGCGCCGTCTGCCCATCGCCTCGCTGGTGGACGAGGCCGTGTTCTCGTCGGAGGTGGGCCTGCGCAAGCCCGATCCCGCGATCTACCGGCTGGCCTGCGAGCGGCTGCAGGTGCGGCCGGTGGACGCGCTGTACGTGGGCGACGGCAGCTACGGCGAGCTCACCGGCGCCGAGGCCGTGGGCATGCGGGCGGTCCTGATCCGCGACCCCGCCGAGGTCGACGGCACGATCCACCGCCCCGAGGTCGAGCGATGGGTCGGTGCATCGATCGGCTCGCTCCGCGACGTGCCGGCGCTGCTCGAGGACTGAACCCGGGCTCAGGCCAGCTCGAGCACGGCGGCGCGCTCCCGATCCGTGAGGGTGCGGAGAGGGGCTCGCACGTCCTCGCGGACCGGGACCCCGCGGTGCGCCAGCACCACCTTCAGGGCGGCCTGGAACGGGATGCCGGCCAGGCGTTCCCGGAGCTCGGTCACGCGCGCGTGCGCCAGGGGATCCCAGTCGTGGACCAGCGCCGCCACGGTCTCGGGCCAGGCGCTCGCGAGGCCGGAGACGGCACCCACCGCTCCGCGCTCCATGCCCGGGAGGGCGAGCGGCTCGGACCCGACGAACACGTCGAGCCCGTCCAGCAGGTACGGCTCGACCTCCTCGAACGGTGTGTCGGACACCTTCAGGCCGGCCAGGTTCGGAGCGTCCTCGCGGAGCCGCTCGATCACCGCGACGGGGATCGGGTACCCGCTCCGGGCCGCGAACTCGTAGACGTAGAAGGGCACCGGGGCGCACGCGCCCGCGGCGGCGCGCAGGTGCGCGTGCAGCTCGGCCGGGTCGAACGCGAAGTAGGGCGGCGCGATCACCGCGACCGCGTCGGCGCCGTGCTCGGCCGCGTGACGCGCGAGCGCCACGGTGTCCGCGGTGGTCTGGGCCCCGCAGTGGACCGCGACCGCGAACCCCTCCTCCGGGCGGGCCTCGAGGAACCGCTCCGTGGCTCGGGCCCGCTCGTCGGGGGAGAGCAGGATGCCCTCGCCGGTGGTGCCGAGCGCGAGGATGCCGTCCAGCCCGCCCTCGGCCAGGAACGCCACCAGCGGGGCGAAGGCCTCCTCGTCGAGCCGCTCGCCGCCGTCCGCGAGGGGCGTGACCGATGCCGCGATCGCGCCGGTGAGCCGCACGCCGTGGACTCTACCGGAGCGCGGCCGAGCTACCCCGCGGCCGCCTCGACCGGACCGGGCCCGTG
>JBHGAT010000012.1:0-16125 GCA_041946645.1 Candidatus Velamenicoccus archaeovorus
CCACCACCGCCGCCGCCCGCGGGCGCCTGCTCGCCGACCGAGGCCGCGATGGCTTCCTGCAGGTTGGTGCCGATGGAGACGCGGCCGCCGTTCACCACCAGGACCCGCTTCAGCTCGGGGATCGAGTTCTGCTGAGCCGAGCGCACGTAGACCGGCTCGATGTAGAGGAGACCGTCGTTGATGGGGATCACGAGCAGGTCGCCGAACAGGACGGTCGATCCCCCCGTGCCGAGCAACGTCCGCTCCCGCGAGAAGTCGGGATCCTGGTTGATCTGCGCGAACACCTGCGTCGGGCCGAACACGTTCTGCCCCGAGGGGAAGTCGAACGTGACGATCTCGCCGTAATCGCTCGGGTCCGAGCGGGCCGCCATCCAGGCCACCATGTTCTGCCGTCCCTGCGGCGTGAACGGCATGATCAACACGAAGCCCTCCTCCGTGTCGCCGGGCAGGCGCATCAACAGGTAGTACGGCCGGAGGGGGACCTCGTCACCGGTCGAGAACGCCGCCGTGGGATCCGTGGGGATCGCCCAGAAGTCCTGCTTCCCGTAGAACACGTCCGGGTCGGTCACGTGGTAGTTGACGTACTGAGCCGCCTGCACCTGGAACAGGTTCTCCGGGTACCGGAAGTGCTCCCGGAGCTCCGGCGAAGCCTCGGACACGGGCGTGAACAGATCGGGGAACGTGTTCTGCCAGACCTGGATGATGGGATCCGTCGGGTCGGTGACGTAGTACGTCATCGTCCCGTCGTAGGCGTCGACCACGACCTTCACCGAGTTGCGGATGTAGTTGGCCGTCCCGGTGAGCCCGGGCGACTGCCCCGGTCCCATCGGGGTCGCGGTGGCCATGTCGATCGGCTGCGAGTACGGGTACATGTCCGTGGTGGTATAGGCGTCCTGGATCCACACGAGCCGGCCGCCGACGATCGCGGCGTACGGGTCGCCGTCGTACCTCAGGAAGGGGGCGGCCTTGGGGATCCGCTCGCGGATGTCCCGGTAGATCATGATCCGGCTGTCCCCCTGGATCAGGCCGGAGATCAGCAGGTTGACGTCCCGGTACCGCCACGCGAACAGCGCGCGCTTGAAGATGCCGCCGAGCGGGATCCCGCCCTCGCCGTCGTAGCGGAACGGGACCTGCTGGGAGTCGTCGCTCGGCGTGCCCTGGTAGTCGAGCTCGGGCGTGCCCGTGTTCACCACGACGAACGGGACCTGCGAGAGCTCTCCGTAGTAGATCCGCTGCCCGTTCCCGACCAGCTCGGGCTGCCCGACGGGGGGGATGTCGCGGAGCGTGAACTGCGGCGCCCCCTGGGAGGTCGCGGTGTTCACCTGCGTGGCCACGCCGCCGAACCCGTGGGTGTAGAACAGGTGCTGGTTCTGCCACGTGCCGCCGCCCCCGGGGATCTGGTTCTGGGCGACCTCGCGGGCCGAGACCATCACCACGCGCCGCTGCCCGTCGACCACGTACCGATCGACGTCCACGTCCTGGAACTCGTAGTACTGGCGGATCCGCTGGAGGCTCTGGAGGTTCTCCTTGAGCACGTCCGGCCGCCACACCCGGATGTTCTGGATCGTGGTCTCGTTGTCCTTCACATCCTGCTGGTTCACCGACGGCGCGTACGGGCGGGCCTGGGTCTGGATCGCATCCAGGCCGAACGCGGTCCGGGTGGCGGCGATGTTGTCTTCGATGTACGGGCGCTCCCGCTGGAGCTCCTGGGGCTTGACCCGGAACTGCTGCACGAACGCGGGGTAGGCGGCGCCGGCGGTGATGGACACGAGCGCCAGCAGCCCGAGCGCGATGACCGGCAGCGCCCAGCCGCGCATCCGGATGTTCACCAGGAACAGCACCGCGCACGCGATCGCGATGAACGTGAGGATCCGCAGCGCCGGCAGCTGAGCGTTCACGTCCGTGTACGAGGCGCCCGCCACCACCCCCCGGAGCGAGCCCAGCAGGTCGAACGTGCCGAGGTAGTACCCCCACGCCTTGGCCAGGATGATCAGCCCGAGCAGCACGGACAGGTGGGCCTTGACCTGCGGCGTCACCTTCTCACCGAACACAGGGGCCTGGGGGCGGATGCCGCCCCACAGGTAGTGGGCCACCGCGGTGATGAACGTCACGCCGACCAGCGACGAGAAGAGCCATCCCTGCACGAACTCGAACCAGGGAAGCGTGAACACGTAGAAGGCCGCGTCCCGACCGAACAGCGGGTCCCGGGTCCCGAACGTGACGCCGGAGGAGTTGCGCCACTCGAGGAACGTCCGCCACTGCGTGGTCACGCCGATCGCGACGAAGAACGCGATCACCAGGGAGATCAGGGGCAGGAGCCACCAGGCGTACGGCTCGAACGCCATCCGGTAGCGCTCGATGATCTCCTGCTCGGGGGTGAGCGCCCGGTACCGGGGGGTGACGGCCCGGACGATGAGGAGGTTCGCGTACAGCAGCACGAAGAAGGCGGCACCGAAGATCAGGCCGAGCGCGATCTTGGTCCGCAGGATCGTCCAGAAGACCTGGGTGAACCCCACCTCGCGGAACCACAGGAGGTCCACGAAGAAGCCGGACAGCGCGGTGAACCCGATGATGAGCGCCGCCAGGACCACCACGACCACGATCGGCCAGCGGCGGCGAACGGCGCCTCGAGGGATCCGTGCCACGCGTCCTCTCCGCTCGTCGGGAAGCCGGGCCAGCCTATCATCGGGCCTCCCCTTGGGCCGTGCCCCGGATCAGCCGCTCCCCTGCAGGTAGTCCAGGGCATCGCCGAAGCTCGACACGCTCACCAGGGTCATCCCATGGTCCCCGGTCGCCCGGGCCTCGGCCGCGTTGTCCTTCGGCACCAGGAAGACGTCGGCACCGGCCTCGGAGGCGGCCTCGATCTTGTCCGCGATGCCGGCGATGGGCTGCACGCTCCCGTCGAGCCCGATCGCGCCGGTCCCCGCGACCATCCGCCCTCCCGCGAGGTCGCCCGGTGTGAGGAGGTCGTACAGCCCGAGGGCCCACATCAGGCCCGCCGAGGGACCCCCCACGTCGCCGCTCTCGATCACGATCCGGAACGGGAAGTTCGGGATCAGCGACACCCCCACCAGGGGCTCCTCGCTCCCTCCGCAGGGGCGGCGGATCAGGTCGAGCGTCTCGGACTCCCCGCCGGCCCGTACGTGGAAGCTGAGGGGCTCGCCCGGCGCCGCCCGATCGATCAGCCGCGACGCCTGGTTGCTGCTCCGGACCGGCACGCCGTCGATCCCGGTGATCAGATCGCCTGGGTAGAGGGTGCCGTCGGCCGCGCATCCGGGCTGCGTTCCCACCACCAGCACGCCTCGGCCGTGGTCCCGCGGGTACCCCGTCAGCGTCGACAGGACCACGTAGGCCGCGGCCAGCTTGCTCTGGTCCATCTGGGAGACGGCCCGCCGGCGTTCCTGCTGGAGCGTCTCGCCAGGCGCGAAGAACGTGCTCCGTCCCACCACCGACCGGTCCGGGTCGAGCCAGGCCAGGAGCACGCCCAGCGCCGAGAGCTGGCGGAACTCGACCGACGTCATCACGAATCGCCCCCCGGACGCGTACACCGGGTGCCCCGAGACGTGGATCAACGGTTCCACGTCGCGGGCCGGACCCGGCCCGAGCGAGTAGTACGGCAACCAGATCGTGGTGGCGGCCACGAAGAGCGCGACCACGGGCACCAGGACCAGGGCGAGGCGGCGGTAGGAGCGCACGTCGCCGCCATGCTACGGGCCGGACGGCAGAAGGGAACCAACCGGGGTACGCTCGGGTCGGAGGGGGTAGAGATGCACCCCATGGCCATCCTGGGGATCGCACTCGGCGTGGGTGCGATCGTCTATGCGCTGTCGTTGCGGAGCGCCGACGAGACGCTGGCGCTCCGGCCGCCCCTCGACGACGGCGACGCCGATCCGGTGCCGGTCCCGGCGCCGCCGGCCGTCCGCCGGCGGCGCCGCCCCCGCGCTGTGGGGTTCGGGCCCGAGGCAGCCGAGCAGACGGAGCCCGGTGGCTCGGTCTACGTGCCGCTCGCGACCGACGAGACGCCGTGGCAGCGGCGGGTGGCCGGCCTGGTCGGGCTGGTCGTGCTGGTCGCCGTGGCGGCGGCCGTCCTGGCCGGAGCCATCTACCAGGTGGGCCACCTGATCAACCAGACGATCGAGCGCTTCCTCCAGTGACGCGGGCGGCACCCGCGCCGAGACGGCGGCGAGGTCACATGCGGTGGACGCGCATCCACCGCTCCTGCCCGGGCCGGCGCTTGCGGATCAGCTGGTACGACGCTCGGTAGTCGTCCAGGTGGTCGAGCACGGCGCCCCCGCCGAGCACCACCGTCTCGAGCGGCCGCTCGGCCAGGTGCACCGGGACCTCGCATTCCTGCGCCAGCAGCAGGTCCATGCCGCGCAGGAGCCCACCCCCGCCCGTGAGGAACATGCCGGTCTCGAGCACGTCGTGCGTGAGCTCGGGCGGGGCTTCGGCCAGCGTCCGGCGGGCGGCGGCGACCACCTTGCCGACGGGCTCGCTCATCGCGTGCCGGACCTCGTCGTCGGTGAGCCGGACCTCCACCGGCGCCCCCGTGTCGAGGGCCCGCCCCACCACCACGGCGTCCTGCCGGTGCGGACCGGGGAAGGCCGAGCCGATCGAGATCTTGAGCTGCTCCGCCGCCTTCTCCCCGATGGCCACGCCGTACTCGCGGCGCACGCGCTGCTGGATCGCGGCGTCGAAGTCGAAGCCCCCGACGCGGATCGAGCTGCCGCTCACCACGCCGCCCATCGAGACGACCGCCATCTCCGTGGTCCCACCGCCGATGTCGATGACGAGGTTGCCCACGGGCTCGTTCACGGGCAGGCCGGCGCCGATGGCCGCCGCCAGGGCCTCCTCGATCAGCACGACGCCGCGGCCCCCGGCCGAGCGCACGGCCTCCTCCACGGCCCGTCGCTCGACCTCGGAGCTCTCCGAGGGAACGCTCGCCACCACGCGCGGCTTGGGGAACCGGGAGACGCCGACCCGTCGCAGGACCGTCTCGATCATCCGCTGCGTGACGTCGAACTCCGTGATCACCCCGTGCCGGAGCGGTCGCACGGCCACGACCTGCCCCGAACGTCCGCCGATCATCTGCCAGGCCTCGTCGCCCATGGCCTCGATGCGGCCGGTCGAGGCGTTCATCGCGACCACGGTGGGCTGGTCGAACACGATGCCTTCGCCCTGCCGGTACACCAGCGTGTTGGCGGTGCCCAGGTCGATCGCGATCTCGCGGCCCACTAGCTCCCCATCACCCAGTGGGACCCGCCGTCGACCAGGTGCTCACGCTTCCAGATGGGGACGTCCTCCTTGAGTCGCTCGATCCCGTGCCGGCAGGCCTCGAACGCGTCCGCCCGGTGCGGCGAGGAACACGAGACCACGACCGAGACCTCGCCCACGTCGAGATCGCCGGTCCGGTGCACGAGCGCGACCCGGCGCAGGGGCCACCTCGCGAACATCTCCCCGGCGATCTCCCGCAGGCGCCGGTCGGCGAGCTCCTCCCACGCCTCGTAGGTGAGGCCGGTCACGTGGCCCGCGTCCGAGTGGTCCCGGACCGTGCCCGCGAACACGCAGATCGCCCCCGACGCGGGATCGGAGACGAAGTCCACCGCGTCCTGCGTGCCGATCGGGTCGGCGGTGATCCGGACGAGGAGCTCCTGCACCCGGCCATTGTAGGGACCGGCCGACCGCCGGACGGCGGCGCCGCCCGACCTCAGCGACCCAGGGCCGTTCGGGTTCCCGCGGCTAGGATGGATGCGTGAGCGACCCGCAGGACCCCGAGGCCCGGCAGCCCGGTCCGTTCGGCGTGCCGATGGGCGACATCTGGAACGACGTTCCGCTGTTCCGCGAGATCCAGCGCGTGCTCCTGTCCTCGACGGGTCCCGTCAACTGGGAGCTGGCTCGCCAGGTCGCGGTGGCGTCGGCATCGTGGGACCGGGAGGACCCGGCCCCCACCGAGGAGGACGGCCGGACGTTCGAGGAGGCGGTCCGCGTGGCCGAGCTCCAGGTGGCCGAGCTGACCGGGCTGGAAGCGCCCTCGGACGTGGCCCGCGTGGAGCCGGTCCGGCGCGCCCGGTGGGTCCAGGCCAACATCGAGGGATTGAAGGCCGTCATCGAGCCCGCGGCGACACGACTGGCCGACGCCGTGGGCCGGGCGCAGCTCGAGGCGGCGCAGGAGGAGGCCACGGGCTTCGCCCGTCAGCTGATGCAGCAGCTCTCGCCCCTCCTGCTGGGGGCGCAGGTGGGGTCGGTCCTCGGGTACCTCGGCCAGCACGTGCTCGGGCAGTACGACATCGCGGTGCCCCGACCCGGCGGGGGTTCCCTGCTGTTCGTGGTCCCGAACATCGCCGCGTTCGAGAAGGACTGGAGCCTCGAACCCACCGAGTTCCGCACGTGGGTCGCGCTCCACGAGGTGACCCACCGGTTCGAGTTCGGGCGGCCCTGGGCGCTCCCCCGGTTCCGCGAGCTGCTCGACGACTTCCTGTCGACGCTGCAGATCGACGTCGGCTCGCTGCAGGCACGGCTCGAGTCGCTCGACCCCTCCGATCCCCAAGCCGTCCAGCGGATGCTCCAGAGCGAGGAGGGGCTGTTCGGCACGGTGCTGGATGCCGAGCAGCGGATCAAGCTCGGACGGATCCAGGCGTTCATGTCGGCGGCCGAGGGGTACGGCGACCACGTGATGCACGCCGTCGGCCGCCGGTTGCTCTCGACCTACGGACGGATCGAGGAGGCGATGCGCCGGTACCGGGAGTCCGAGCACGCGGACCCCGTCTTCGAGCGGCTCCTCGGGATCGAGATGAAGCGGGAGCAGTACCGGGCGGGCCGGCGATTCTGCGACACCGTGGTCGAGCTCACCGACGAGGGCACGCTCGCACGCATGTGGGACTCGGCGGGAACGCTCCCCTCCCTGCCCGAGGTCGAGGAGCCCCGTCTGTGGCTGGCCCGCATCGCCTGAGCGGCCGTGGGGCTGTCGCCTCCGCTATCCTTTCCGGCCGATGACCCTCGGTGAGCTCGTGTTCGCGAACGTGGTGGACCAGCGCGTCCACGACGCCCAGGGCGACGGGGGCCCGAGCGGCATCTACCTGCTCGGTGCACCGGGTCGAGCGCTGCCCTTCACGATCTACCGGGCCTGGAAGGTGGGCACCGGCATGGTCACCGAGGAGATCCGGTTCTGGGGGCCCTCCGGACGGCTGATCTTCCGCTGGGGGCCGAAGGCACGGCGCATGCTCGGCACGATGGACCTCACCGAGGAGCGCGACCTCATCGACGATGCCCACTTCGCCGAGGCCGGGACGTACGTGGCGTCGTTCGTGCTCGACGACCAGGTCGTCGGCGAGATCGAGGTGCCGGTGTTCGTGCAGCAGGCGCCGGCCAAGCTGCCCAAGGAGGTCGAGGACGGCCTGCGCCGCTCCGACGTCATCTTCGTGGGGGTCGAGCAGGACGGGCGGCGCCGCACGGCGCCGGTCTGGTTCTCGTACAAGGACGGTCGGATCCTCGTGCTGTCGAGGGATGAGCCCGGTCCGGACGAGCAATCCGTTCCCGGGATCCCCGGCGCCTCCGAGGTGGTCGTGATCACGCGGCGCAAGGCCAACGTGCCGGAGACGCGGGGACGCGACACCGCGCTCGGCGAGTTCTACGCCACGGTCCGCACGCTGCAGGGCGCCGAGTGGGAGGAGGCCGCCAAGATCCTGGCCGACCGCCGGCGCAGCCGGGTCGGTCCTCCCGGCGACTCGATCCAGCGCTGGCGCGGCACCTGTACCATCGGCGAGCTCACCCCGATCGTCCCCGGCGCGTAGGAGCCAGCCTGCCCGGAACGGCCGAGGGGGCCGTTGCCGGCCCCCTCGAACCGCGTGCTGCCCCTCTCAGGTCGTCACGGCACCTGGACCGGGCACGGGGTCGCACCGCTCGTGGTGCAGGTGATGCGGCCCTGCAGCGCCGGCGCCAGCGGCGTGTTGGCCGTGATGTAGTCGGCCAGCACCTGGTCCATGATGTTCTGGGTGGTCCCTCGCGCGTAGACGTTCGGGTACCCATCTCCACCGGTCGCCATGAAGTCGTTCTCGGCGATCGTGTACGTGGACGCCGCCGTGAGATCGACGGGCGCACCGCTGCAGCTGCCGTCGGCGGCCTGTCGGACGACACCGGTGACCCGACTCCCGGGGGGCGCCGAGATGTCGTAGGTGAAGCACAGCCCCGACACCTGGGGGAACCGCCCCTGTGCAGACGGCATCATCGAGACGCCGTTCTCGAGCATCGCCTTCAGCTCCGCCCCGCTGACGCTCACCGTCACGACGAGGTTGCCGAACGGCAGCACCGCGAGCACCTGCCCACGCGTGATGGGATAGGGCGGAGGCGTGAACGGCGGGCAGAAGTCGTTCGCGAGATCCGACGAGGGACACGTCAGATCGGCCCGCAGACCGCCCGAGTTGGTGATGGCGAAGTCGGTGCCGTAGGTCGTCCGGAGGGCATCGGCCGTCAGGTCGCCGATCAGCGACTCGCAGAGCCGCCCGTCGGCCCGCCCGCAGGAGTCGGCCCGGGGGATCCTCACGCTCGAGCTCCCGATCACCGTGTTGAAGATCGGCGCGAGCTGCGCGCTCAGGTCGTCGATCATCGCCTGGATCTCGGGGTCGGCGGTGACCCCGATGTCCCAGGGCTTGTGGTGGTCGGCCGTCCGGTAGATCACGGACTTCGTGCTCGTGTCCACGGTCAAGCGGATCCTCGTGAACCGCTGCCCCGAGTTCGGGCTCTCGGCAACGAGCTTGCCATCCGGCCGGTAGGTGAGGTACTGCGCGTGGGTGTGCCCGCCCAGCACGGCGTCCACGCCGCTCAGCGAGTCGGCCAGGTTCACCAGCGTACCGGTAGGGTTGAAGACGTCGGTGCCGTCTCCTCCGATGTGACCCACGGCGACGATCGCCTTCACACCTTTCGAACGGAGCCTCGCTGCCTCCGCGTCGATCGCGGGGACCGGAGGCGTGACCGTGAACGGATCCAGGTACCCGGGGAAGATCAGGCTCGCCAGCTCGGGCAACGTGTAGCCGATCACCCCGAGCTTGAACCCATCGAACGAGAAGACCTGCGAGGCCTTCCACTCGGCCGGGAGCACCCCCGTGTCCTCGAACACCACGTTCGAGGCGAGGTACGGGAAGTCCGCCAAGGGGATCAGCTCGGTCCGTAGGTACTGCGACCCTCGATCGAAGTTGTGGTTCCCGAGCGTGTCCGAGGATATCCCGAGCACGTCGAACGCTTCCATCGTGGGCGTGTCGCCGAAGAAGCTCGAGATCGGCGGCGAGGCCCCGACCGCGTCACCACCCGTGAGCGTGATGTGGTTCCCGCCGTCGATGCCGCCCATGGCCTCGGACCGGTACAGATCGAACCACGGCTTCAGGTACGCCGCTCCGCCGATCCCGAACGACGGCCCGACGGTGTCGGCCGTCTGCGACAGGGGTGTGAGCTGCCCGTGGAAGTCGCTGAGATACAGGATCGTGGCTTCCTTGAACCGACCGGGCGAGGGGAACAGGTCGTAGAGGATCTTCCCCCGCGCGTTGGCCGGCCCGGGGATCCCCATGAGGAACGCGACCGTTGGAGCCACGTCGACCGCCCGGATCCCTGCGACCGGGTCCTGGTGCCGGATGCCCGGGCCGCCGGCCACGAACGTCGCGTGCATGTCGACGTTGTCCGCCAGGTCGACCGTCTCCGGCAGGAACCCGTGCTGCCCGAAGAACTGGCTGAACGCGATGGTCTGCCCGAACGTCGCCGCGTCGAACTGGTACGGCGGGTTCAGGACGACCACCACGTCCCCGCTGCGGTTCGGGTGCAGCGAATCCGACCCATCGACGTTCCGCAGCTCCTCCTTCTTCATGATCTCGAGCACGACCCGGCCGCCCGGGTGCTCGGGATCGCTGAGGCCCCGGAACGCGTCGACGATCCGCGTGCGCACCTGCTCGTACGTGGTGTCCGCGGGCAGCGAGGTGTTCACGTAGATCTGTGCGGTCCCTCCCGCCCAGCAGGCCTTGGCCAGGTTGACGGCACCCGTACCGGTCGCGGCCCGGCAGTTGCTGAACACCTCGCTGCCGTCGCCGTTCGCCTGGAGCCCCGCGTCGGCGAGCACCTTGCCGGCGTTCACGGCGAGCCACTGAGCCCCGAACCCGTGATCGGACGCGGCGACCGTGGTCGGGTTCCCGCCCATCAGCGAGCGGGCGAGCGCCAGCGTCTCGTCGGCCTCGGCGTACGCCTCGCGGAGGAACCCGCGAGCGATCGTCGGCGTGATCACCTGTCCGAACGACTCGTACGAGTCGTAGTAAGGGTTCTCGATGCCGTTCACGGACGGGCTCATGAGCCCCAGGAACATGTGCGAGAACTCGTCGGTGACCGGGTTGCCGACCATCAGCAGGTCCGGCCGGTAGCCCATCCCGGCGACGGTTCCACCGTCGATCGTCGGCACCCGATCCCTGCCGAGGATGTAGTTCAGGTAGGCGAAGTGCGCGTTCGACCACATGAGCCCCTGCTCGACGTAGGTCTCGGCGTCGACCAGCCCGGACTCGATCACCGCGTAGTCGGCGGCGGTGGAGCTCGGGAACAGGCGGTTGAGGTCGTCCTCGAAGTCGCCTGAGTAGCCGCAGCCGTTGCAGGTGGCCACCGACCTCGCGACCGAGGTGAAGAACAGGCTGAACTCCGACAGGTCCGGCTCGAAGAGCATGGCCTTCACGTAGAACCCGCCGGTCTTCCCGGCCGGGTTCGCCAGGGTCACCTTGACGTCAGCCCACTCGTCCTCGGACAGATCTGCCACCGCCTGGCTGCCGTCCTTGGCCGCCGCGGTGGGCACGATCAGGACGTCGTCGTAGTTGGTCCTCGCATCGTCCGTCGAGTCCGAGACGTAGAAGTCGTACCGGTCGTTCGCGATGACCGGCGAGCCTCCGCTCGTGTACGAGCCTAGGTCGAACGTGCCTTCCTTGGCCGGGCTGAAGGACGACGGCACGTTCGTCCAGCCCGCCGCGTCTGCCAGGTCGTTCCGCTGGTACTGGACCCCGAACGCGTTGGCGCCGGCCGGCTGACCGGGCACGTCCCAGTTGGTCCAGAGCCCGCGGTTGGAGTAGAAGTTCCGGTAGTCCACCACCGGGCCCTTCAGGGGGGTCATGGTCCGCGAGCCGCCGGACCACTCGATCGACACCACCCTCTTCCCGGCCCGTTCGGCGGCTTCCGCGACCGTGTCGGCCTGCAGGACGCCCCCGGAGAAGGCGGCGGTCCGGTTGTTGAAGGCGTCGCCGGTCCGGAAGAACGTGTTGTTCGTGGAACCGTGCTCGCCGGGGTAGGCGCCCGTCGCGAGCGTGTACCAGCCGACCCCGGTGTTCGGCGGGAACGCCTGGACCATGCCGTTGGCTCCCACCACCCCGACCCCCATCAGCTCCGCGTAGGTGGGCATCGCGCCCTCCGCCGCGAACCGTTGCATCAGGTCGGGGCGCATCCCGTCCGCGGCGAAGAAGACGACCTGCTGCGCCGACGTCGGTGCCGGCTTCGGCGCCTTGGACGTCGCGGCGGCGGACAGACCGCCGGCCATCACCATCGACAGGACGCAGAGCACGGCGACGATCGACGTGCGCGCTCGTGTTCGCATCATCCCTCCTCCCCCTCGTGCCGCACGTGCGGGCGACGCGTCGGGGGGTGAGACGGAGGACGGACCGCGGAGCGGATGGACGGGACGCTCCGTAGGAAGCCGGTCGCGCTCGAGCAACCCTCGCTCCCCCCTCTCGGACCGCCCCCGGCGGGCCGGTCCGTGACGTGCGCTCGAGGGCAACCTAACGCGGAGCGCGTTCGGGTCTTCCGAGTCCGATGGTCGGGCCCCTCAGGGTCCAGGGGCCCTAGGCGGTCCGTCCCCGGAGGTCCGGGCAGCGGGCACCCCAGGGGGCCGTCGCCGGCCCCCTGGGATCGCCCGAACGCTCCGGCCCCTATGGGGAGGGAACGAGCGTGGGGCAGTTCGGCGCCGCTGCCCCGTTCGAGTCGGTGCAGTTGATCCGCCCGTTGGGTGCCGCCAAGACCGACGGGCTGATCGGCGTCGTGGCCGCGATGTGGTCGGCGACGACCTGGTCCATGATGGCCTGGGTGGTCATCCGGCTGGCGAGGTTGGGATACCCGTCTCCCCCGTTGGCCATGAAGTCGTTCTCGGCGATCGTGTAGGTGGACCCGGCCGACAGGTCCACGGGCGTGGCCGAACAGGTCCCGTCGGGGTTGGCCAGCACCGCCGAGACCACGCGGCTCCCGGCGGGGGCAGCGATGTCGTACGTGAAGCACAGCCCCGAGACCTGCGGGAATCGCCCGTCCACCGCCGGCATGCGCGAGACACCGTTCTCGAGCATCGTCGCGAGCTCGGCGCCGGTGACGTCGAGCGTGACCACGACGTTCCCGAACGGGAGCACCCCGAGGACCTGACCGCGCGTGATCGGGTAGGGCGGCGGCGTGAACGCAGGGCAGAAGTCGCTGGGGTTGTCCGTGGTGGGGCACGTCAGATCGGCGCGGAGACCGCCGGAGTTGGTGATCGCGAACTCCACCCCTATCGAGGCGTACGTCGCCCGCATCGCGTCCGTCACCACGTCACCGACGAGCGACTCGCACGTGCGCCCGACGCCGTTGCCGCACTGGTCGGCCCGGGGGACGGCCTTGCTGGACGTGCCGATCACGGTGCTGAAGATCGGCGCCAGCTGCGCGTTGAGCTCGTCGATCCTCGCCTGGATCTGCGGATCCGGGGTCATGCCGATGTCCCACGGTTCGTGGAGGTCCGCGGTCTTGTAGACCACCGACTTGGTCTTGGTGTCCACCACCAGCTGGGTCCGCGAGAAGCGGATCCCCTTGCTCCGGTTCTCCACCACCAGGACGCCGTTGGGCCTCGTCGCGAGCACCTGGAAGTCGGTGTGGTCGCCCAGCACCGCGTCCACGTTGGTCACGGCGTCGGCCAGGTCGATCACCGGTCCGGTCGGATCGGTGAGCGTTCCCGCCGTGGCCCCCTCGTGCCCGATCGCCACGATCGCGTCGACCCCCTGGTCCTTGAGCCTCGCCGCCTCGGCGTTCACGGTCTCCACCGGGTCCTCCACCACGAAGGGATCGAGGTTGCCCGGGAAGATCAGGTTGGTGAGGTCCTGGTTGGAGAACCCCACCAGACCGACCTTGAAGCCGTTGAAGCCGAACACCGCCGACGGCCGCCACTCGGGCGGGGTCGCTGCCGTGGCCGGGTCCACGAGGTTCGACGACAGGTACGGGAAGTCGGCCAGGGGGATCAGCTCGGTCCGCAGGTAGCTCTGGCCTCGGTCGAAGTTGTGGTTGCCGAGCCCGTCGGACGTGACCCCCATCAGGTTCATGATCTCGACGGTCGGCTTGTCGCCGAAGAAGGCTGAGATCGGGGGCGTGGCACCGACCGAGTCGCCCCCGGCGACGGTGAGGACCGGCCCCGGCGCCTCGGCGCGGTACACGTCGAACCACGCCTTCAGGAACGCCGCTCCGCCGATCCCGAACGATGGACCCACGGTATCGGGCGCCTCCGAGAGCGGCACGAGCTGTCCGTGGTAGTCGCTGATCTGCAGGATCGTCGCGATCTTCCATCGACCCGGCGACGGGAACAGCTGCGTGAGGATCTGGCCCCGCGCGTTCTGGGGGCCCGGGATGCCCAGCAGGAACGCGATCGTCGGCGCCAGGTCCACGGCGCGGATCCCCGCGACCGGATCCTGGTGCCGGATGCCGGGCCCGGCGGCGACGAACGTGCCGTGCATGTTCACGTTGTGCGCCAGATCGACCAGGTCCGGGAGGTATCCGTGCTGGCCGAAGAACTGCGAGAACGCGATGGTCTGCCCCGGCGTCGCCGCGTCGAACTGGTACGGCGGCCTCAGGACGACCACGACGTCGCCGCTCCGGTTGGGATGGAGCGAGTCGCTCCCGTCGACGTCCCGGAGCTCTTCCTTCCTCAGGATCTTCAGGACGACCTGGGCTCCGGGGTTGGCCGGATCGCTCACCCCCTGGAAGGCGTCGATCACGGCGTTGCGCACCTCGTCGTACGTCGTGCCGCTCGGCAGGGTCGTGTTCACGTAGATCTGCGCCGTCCCACCGGCCCAGCACGCCTTGGCCAGGTCGGTCGTGGCCGCGCCGCAGTTGCTGGCCGTGTTCCCCCCGCTCGCCTGCAGCGGGGTTCCGTCCACCTGCGCATCGAACAGGACCTGCCGCGCGTTGACCGCGTACCACTGCGGCGCGAACCCGTGGTCGGACGAGGCGAACACGGTCGCGTCGGGCATGAACGATCGGGCTAGCGCGAGCTTCTCGTCGGCGCCCTGGTACGCGCTGCGGATGTAGCCCTCGCGGATGGCGACGCGCCCGTCCGTGGAGCCGTCACCGTTCAGATCGTCGTAGTAGGGGTTCGGATCGCCGTCCATGTCGGTCGGCGTCACGAGTCCCATGAACTGGTGCGAGAACTCATCGGTCACCGGGTAGCCCACCAGCGCCAGATCCGTGTCGGGCTGGAGCGTGCCGAGGACGAACCCGAGCACCGCATCCCCGTACGCCTCCTCGAGATCCCGACCTTGCTCGACGTAGGTCTCCTCGTCGATGATCCCGGCCTCGAGGGGCGCGAAGTCGGCCGAGACGGCCGTGGGCAGGTTGTTGGCGATGGAGCTCTCGAGGCTCCCGTCGGGGCCGGCGTTCGGGAGCGCCGAGCACGCGGGGACCGAGCACGTGGCGGCGACCCGCTCCACCGAGGTGAAGTACAGCTTGAACGATGAGAGGTCGGGGGCCAGCGTGATCAGCTTCGTGTAGAACCCCGCGGTCTGCCCGGCACGCGATCCGATCAGCCCGTCCGCGCCGGTGAGCCTGACCTCCTCGAAGTCCCCCACGCCCAGATCGGCGGCCTCCTGGGAGCCGTCCTTGGCCGCGCCCGAGCGGACGAGGATCGCGTGGTCGTACGCGGCGGTCCCGTCGACCTGGCTGTCGTAGACGTAGAGGTCGTACACCCGGGTGGGGTTGACCGCGGCGAACGTGGTCGCGATCGTGAGCTGCGTCTCCCGCGGGGGCGCCGCGGGGTCGCCGGACGGCACGTTCGTCCACCCGCTCGCCGGCGCGAAGGACGCCACCTGGTACGAGATGCCGAACGCGGCCGCCCCGGCCTGCTGGTCGGGGTCGAGCGGCGCGGCCAGGACCCCACGCGTGGAGAAGAAGTTCGCGAAGTCCACCGTGGGCCCGGCGATCCCCGCGCTGCGGCCGCCGACCCACTCGATCTGTGCGACCTTCTCCCCGGCCCGCTCCGCGGCCGCCGCGATCGTGTCGGCCTGCAGCACCCCCGCGCCGGAGAAGCTCGTCCGGTTGTTGAACGCGTCGCCGGAGCGGAAGAACGTGTTGTTGGTCGAACCGTGCTCGCCGGGGTACGTGCCCGTGGCGAGGGTGTACCAGCCGACGCCGGTGTTCGGCGGGAACGCCTGGAGGAGCCCGTTGTCACCGCGGACCCCCTGCGCCATCAGCGAGGCGTACGTCGGCATCGCGCCCTCGGCCGCGTACCGCTCCATCAGATCGGGCCGCATCCCGTCCGAGGCGAAGAAGATCACCTTCGAGGCGCTCGGCTTGGCCCGCGGTGCGGCTGTCGAGATGCCGAGGACCGGCGATCCGAGCGTCGCCACCAGGGCGAGCGTGCTCACGCCGGCGACCAGAGCGGTGCGGGTTCGTCTCCGCATCCTCATCCTCCCTCCTGGCTCTGACTCGCGTCGGACGACAGGCTGGCGAAGGCCGGTGAACGCGACGCGTCCTGGGGGCAACGGAACGCCGGCGGTGAGCGGACGTCGGGCGCGGGTCCCCGGGCGGACGGCGTGGATCCCCCGCGATGGCGCACGAGCCCGTCTCCCCTCCTGCCGCGGCGCGCCTCGGCGACCGCCGGTCTCGCTGCACTGGCGAGCAACTCTCGCGCAGACCGCACTCCGCGGTCAAGCTGCGTCTGCCGTAGGCCCCTCAGCCGGTCTGGCGGCCCAGGGAAGCGGCCAGCGACGCGAGCTCACGACCGAGCTCGGCCAGCTCGGCGGGGCGGAGCGCCTGGGGCCCGTCGCAGAGAGCCACGCCGGGGTCGGGATGGACGTCGATCATGACGCCGTCCGCACCGGCCGCGACCGCGGCCCGGGC
>JBHGAT010000120.1:0-6005 GCA_041946645.1 Candidatus Velamenicoccus archaeovorus
GGGTTCCTGGAGTGGGCCGAGGTGTTCGGGCATCGCTACGGGACGCCCGCGGAGCCCGTGGAGCGGATGCGGGCCGAGGGCCGGGACGTGATCCTCGAGATCGACGTCCAGGGCGCCCGGCAGGTCCGCGAACGCGTCCCCGACGCGGTCCTGATCTTCCTGGTCCCGCCCACGCCCCAGGAGCTCGAACGGCGGCTGCGCTCGCGAGGCACCGAGGACGCGTCCCGCATGGCCCGCCGCCTGGAGCAGGCCGCCCGGGAGATGGACCAGCGGAGCTGGTTCGACCACGTCGTGGTGAACGACGACCTCGACGAGGCGACGGCGCAGGTCGAGGCTATAATCCAGGCGTCCCGCACCCCGACCGGAGGACCGACGCACCCATGATCGAGCCCAAGATCGACGACCTGTTGGCGCAGGTCGACTCCAAGTACACGCTGGTGATCCTGGCCGCCAGGCGGGCCCGCGAGATCAACAACTACTACAACCAGCTCGGCGAGGGACGGGGCGAGTTCGTGCCTCCGCTCGTCGAGACCGGCGGGCTCAAGAACAAGCCCCTGTCGATCGCCCTCGAGGAGATCGCCGAGGGCAAGATCCTGGCCGAGCGCCCCGAGGGGTTCGGCATCAAGTAGCCCCCGGGGAGCACGGGCGAGCCCCGCCCCGGCCGGACACGGAGGGTGAGGTGCCTGGCAGCGAAGGCTCCGCCGTGGGGGGCCGCAGGGTCCTGCTCGGGGTCACCGGCGGCATCGCCGCGTACAAGGCGTGCCACCTCACCCGGCTCCTGACCACGGCGGGGGCCACCGTCCAGGTGGTGATGACCGCCGCCGCCACCCGGTTCGTCGGCCCCGACACGTTCGCCGCGCTGTCGGGGCGCCCCGCGTACACGGGCCTGTGGGACGACCCCGGTTCGGTGCTGCACGTGCGGCTGGCCCACCAGGCCGAGCTCGCGGTGGTCGCCCCGGCCACGGCCAACGTGATCGCCAAGCTGGCCGGCGGCATCGCCGACGACCTGCTCACCTCCACCCTGCTCGAGCTCCGCTGCCCGCTCCTGCTGGCGCCAGCCATGCACACCGGGATGTGGGAGCACCCCGCGACCCGGGCCAACCTGGCGACGCTGGCGGAGCGGGGGGTCCACACCGTGGGACCCGAGACCGGGTCCCTCGCGGCCGGGGACGAGGGCCTGGGCCGGATGGCGGAGCCGGAGGACATCCTGGCCGCCCTCGCCGAGCTCGCCGCCGCCGGGCGGGACCTGGCCGGCCGCCGTGTGGTGGTGACCGCGGGCCCCACCTGGGAGCCCATCGACCCCGTGCGGTTCGTGGGCAACCGCTCCACCGGGAAGATGGGGTTCGCGGTGGCACGGGAGGCCTTCGCCCGCGGCGCCCGGGTCACCCTGGTGGTCGGTCCCGGCACGGTCGAGCCGCCCGAGGGGCCCGAGCTCGTGCGCGTGGGCACCGCCGAGGAGATGCGCGCCGCGGTGCTCGAGCGGGCCGAGCGCGCCGACGCGGTGGTGATGGCGGCGGCCGTGGCGGACTTCCGTCCCCAGACCGAGGCCGGGGCCAAGCTGAAGAAGGAGGCGGGGCCGCCCGAGCTCCGTCTGGTGCCGACGCCGGACATCCTGCGGGAGCTGGGGGAGCTCGCCGGGGGCCGGATCCTGGTCGGGTTCGCCGCCGAGACCGGCGACCCGGTCGCGGCCGGCCGCGAGAAGCTCGCCGCCAAGCGCCTGGACCTGCTGGTCGTGAACGAGGTCGGTCGCCCGGGCACGGGGTTCGGCTCGGACACCAACCACGCGGCGATCCTGTCGCCCCAGGGCGACGACGAGCCGCTCCGCACGTGGACCAAGCGGGAGCTCGCCGCCGCGATCTGCGACCGCCTGGCCAAGCTGCTCGCGCGCTGACCCGCGGCGGCCGGCGGGTCCGGTCGGTGGGGGCGGCTATACTCGCGCGGACATGGCCCACAGCTACCTGTTCTCCTCCGAATCGGTCACCGAGGGTCATCCCGACAAGCTCGCCGACCAGATCTCGGACGCGGTGCTCGACGCGATCATGGCCGTGGACCCGGTGGGACGCGTGGCCTGCGAGACCCTCGTGACGACCGGGCTGGTCATGGTGGCGGGGGAGATCACGACCTCGGAGTACGTGGACATCCCCACGGTGGTCCGCCGCACGGTGCTCGAGATCGGGTACACCGACGCCAACTTCGGGATCGACGGCGCCACGTGCGGCGTGATCACCTCGATCCAGGAGCAGTCGCCGGACATCGCCCGCGGCGTGGACGACGCGCTGGAGCACCGGGACGGCTCGGCGGACGACCTCGACACGCTGGGCGCCGGCGACCAGGGGATGATGTTCGGGTACGCCTGCCGCGAGACCGACGAGCTGATGCCCGTCCCCATCGCCATGGCCCACCGCCTGTCCAAGCGCCTGGCCGACGTGCGCAAGGCCGGCGTGGTCCCGTACCTGCGTCCCGACGGCAAGAGCCAGGTGAGCATCGAGTACCGCGAGGGCAAGCCGGTCCGCGTGCACACCGTCCTGATCTCGGCCCAGCACCGCGAGGAGGTCGACGTCGAGACGCTGCTCGCCCCGGACGTCGAGGCCGAGGTGATCGACCCGGTGCTGCGCGAGTTCGACCTGGAGGCGGACGGCGTGCGCGTGCTGGTCAACCCGACCGGGCGGTTCGAGATCGGCGGCCCCAAGGCGGACACGGGGCTGACCGGACGCAAGATCATCGTCGACACCTACGGCGGCATGGCGCCCCACGGCGGCGGCTGCTTCTCCGGCAAGGACCCCACCAAGGTCGACCGCTCCGCGGCCTACATGGCTCGGTACGTGGCCAAGAACGTGGTCGCGGCGGGGCTGGCCGACCGGCTCCAGATCCAGGTGGCCTACGCGATCGGCACCGCCCACCCGGTGTCGCTGGCGGTCGACACGTTCGGGACCGAGCAGGTCGACCGGCAGCGCATCACCGACGCCGTCTGGGACGCCTTCGACTTCCGGCCGGCGGCCATCATCCGGAACCTCGACCTGCGCCGCCCCATCTACGAGGAGACGGCCGCGTACGGCCACTTCGGCCGCAAGGAGTTCCCGTGGGAGGCCACGGACCGCGCGGATGAGCTCCGCCGCGCGTTCGAGTAGCCCTCCCGTCCTGTCCGGACCGGTCGCCGTCTGCGTGGACCGCCCGGTCCTCTCGCTCGACCGTCCCTTCACGTACGACCTCCCGCTCGAGCTCGGTGCGGGCGTCGGCTCGCTCGTCCAGGTCCCGTTCCACCACCGCGCCGTGCGCGGCTGGATCCTCGGACCCACGGACGAGGTGCCGGAGCGGATGCTCCCCGTGAGGAAGCTCGTCTCGCCGGTCCGGTTCTTCGACGAACCTCGTCTCCAGCTCCTCCGCTGGATGTCGGAGCGGTACGTCGCGCCGCTCGCGACGGTGATCGGGACGTCGTATCCCCCTCGGGTGGCGTCGGAGGAGGTCGCGGTGGGGGCCGGCGGGACGGGTGGCTCCGGTCCCGGGACCCCGCCGTCGCTCGCCGGGGGCTCGCTCGACCGAGCGCTTCACGCGAGCGACGGCGCCCGGGGTCCCTCCGCCACCCGCCCCGCCGGCCGGCTCGGCACGTACCGACGCGGGCGGGAGCTGCTCGAGGCCATCGGGGGCGGCTCGGGCGCGTACCTGGTGCGGCCGGCGCCTCGGGACGAGCTGCTGGTCGCGGTCGAGGCGGTCGCAGCGGCCGTCGCGGGGGGTCGGACGGCGGTCGTGCTGGTGCCGGAGGCCGAGCCGCTCCCCGCCACGGCCCGGGCGGTGCTCGACGCGTTCGGCGAGCAGGCCGTGCTGTATGCGGGGGGATCGCAACGCGGGCGCTACCGGACGTGGCTCCGGATCCTCGGAGGGCGGTACCGGGTGGTGGTGGGGACGCGGCCGGCGGTGTTCGCGCCGGTCGAGGACCTCGGGCTGCTCTACGTGTCGAGGGAGAGCCATGCGGGGCATCGGGAGGAGCGGTCCCCGGCCTACCACGTGCGGGACGTGGCCCTGGCCCGGGCGAGGTTGGAGCGGGCGGTCTGCGTGATGGCGGCGCTGTGCCCGAGCGGGGAGGCGGCGGCGCTCGACGTGCCGGAGGTCGTGCCGGGGGGGCGGTGGTGGCCGCCGGTCGAGGTGGTGCGGCCGGGCCCGGAGGGGCGCGCGCCGCGGCTCGTGTCGGCGCTGCACGAGGCTCGGTCGGGCTTCCTGTTCTCGCCGCTCCCCGGATACGGCATCGCGCGGGTGTGCCGGTCGTGCGGGGAGCCCGCGGCCTGCCAGGCGTGCGGGGGGATGCTCCGGGCGGAGGAGGGCGAGGTGCGGTGCGCCGTGTGCGGCGCCGAGGGGCGGTGCGCGGGCTGTGGCGGGCGCGACTTCGGCGTCCAGCCGCGCGGCGCGGAGCGGGTGGAGGAGTGGGCCCGGCGCATCGCCACCGTGCCGGTGCGCCGGGTGGGCCCGGACGATCCGCCCGTTCCGCCGGGCCCGGGAGAGGTCGTGGTGGGCGGGGTCGAAGCGGTCAAGGACGTCGGCCCGCTGGACCTCGACCTGGTGGGCATCCTCGACGCCGACCTGGCCGCGCACCGGCCGGGGCTCGCGGCGCGCGAGCGGGCACTGGCCGGCTGGATGGAAGCTGCGGCGTGGGCCCGGCCGGGGGGGCGCGTGGTGGTCCAGACCCGCACCCCGAACGATGCCGCGGTGCAGGCGCTCGTGACCGGCAACCCAGGGCGGTTCCACCGCTCGGAGCTGCCCCGGCGGGCCGAGGCGGGGTTCCCCGCGGGCGCCCCGGTGTTCCGCGTGACCGGCTCGGCCGAGCTCGAGCCCGAGCTGCGGTCGCTCGCGCCCCGGACCCTGCTGGTCTCGGCGCTGGGGGAGCTGACGGTATGCTTGCTCGCGCTCGAGCCGGCCGCGGTCGCGGCGTTCGGACGCGCGATGCGCGATCTGGCGGAGCGCGGCGTCGTCACCCGGGTCGAGGCGGAACCGCATCTGTGACGAGGAGCGAGGACGGGGGATGGCCATCCTGCCCATCCGGACGCTGGGCGACCCGGTGCTGCGCGAGCGCTCGCGCGAGCTCGAGCGGTTCGACCGCAGCCTCCGCCGGCTGATCGACGACATGTTCGAGACGATGTACGCCGCGCCCGGCGTGGGGCTGGCCGCCCCCCAGGTCGGCATCGCCTCGCGGTTCTTCGTGTACGACGACGGCGACGGTCACAAGGGCTTCGTGGCCAACCCCGTGCTGTCCGGCCACGCCGGCGAGGAGACCCGCGACGAGGGCTGCCTGTCGATCCCCGGCCCGTTCCACCCGACCACGCGCGCGCTGGCGGTGACGCTCCGCGCGCAGGACGCGTCGGGCGCGCCGATCGAGATCCGGGCCGAAGGGCTGCTGGCCAGGATCTTCCAGCACGAGACCGACCACACGCACGGGACGCTCTACATCGACCACCTCGACGACGAGGGTCGTCGCGAGGTGATGCGCCAGCTCCGCGAGCACGAGCTGCGGCGCGCGCAGGAGGGATCCCGGACCCCGTAGGCCCGTATCCTCCAGGCATGGGGGGTGGGTCGCTCCGGGTGACGTTCCTCGGCAATCACCACTGGTCGGTGCCGGCGCTCGAGGCGGTCGCCCGCTCGCCGCACCGCGTGGTCGGCGTCCTCACCCGCACGCCGCGGCCGGGGCGGCGCGGGACCGGTCCCCGCCCCACGCCGGTGGCCGAGGCCGCCCGCCGCCTGGGCCTCCCGCTGCACGAGGTCGGGACCGTGACGACCGGACCGGGGCTCGACGCGCTCGCCGCGAGCGAGCCCGACGTCCTGGTGGTCGTGGCCTACGGCGAGATCCTCCCCCCGGCGATCCTGGCCATCCCGGCGATCGCGCCGGTGAACGTGCACTTCTCGCTCCTGCCCGCGCTGCGCGGGGCCAGCCCGGTGCAGGCGGCCCTGCTGGACGGGCGCGAGGGGACCGGCGTCACGGTGATGCTGATGGACGCCGGGCTCGACACCGGCCCGGTGCT
>JBHGAT010000121.1:0-6000 GCA_041946645.1 Candidatus Velamenicoccus archaeovorus
GCGCCCGCGGTCGGCCGCCTCGATCGCGGCCCGCAGGCCGGCCCCGCCGGCACCCACGATCACCGAGTCGTACGTGTGCGTGATGGTCACGTCAAGAGGCCCCCGGCCACCTGCTGGGGTCGAACGTGAACACGATCACGGTCCCCAGCACGAACAGCACGAACCCGACCACGTAGAAGACCATGTTCACGAGGAAGCGCCAGGCCACCGGGCGCACGTAGTCCTGCACCACCACCCGCAGCCCGTTGATCCCGTGCAGCAGCGCCAGCGAGAGCAGCGCCCAGTCCCAGGTGCGCCAGAACGGGCTCTGCCACCGCGTGGCCACGAACCCGAAGTCCACCCGCCCCACGCCGCCCCCGATCACGTGCATGATCAGGACGTGGCCCACGGCCAGGAACAGCAGGACGACGCCGCTGATCCGCATGAACAGCCAGGTCCACAGCTCCCAGCCGCCGGCGGGGCGCTCGCGCCCCGTCCGGTAGCCGAGCAGCGAGCCGCGGCTGGCGGGGTCGTGGGTGGTCGGGCGGGCCTCGGTCCGGGCGGCCATCACAGGTTCCAGTGGAAGGCCAGGTTCAGGATGTCTCGGCCCATGATCCAGACGATCGGCACCATGGCCGCGAGGAAGATCGCGGTGCTGCCGATCGAGATGGCCTTGAAGTGGCGGGTCGAGCTGGGCCAGAAGTCGAACACCATGATCTTCACACCGTTGATCGCGTGGTACAGGACCGCGGCGACCAGCCCGAGCTCGAGGATCCGCACGGCCCAGTTCTCGTACACGGCGACCACGCGGTCGTAGGCGTTGGGCCCCCACCCGATCACGGCGGTGTCGACCACGTGGGCGAAGAGGAACAGGATGACGGCGACCCCGGTGATGCGGTGGGCCATCCAGGACCATTGTCCCGGACTGCCCTTGTAGAGCGTTCCGACGTCGGTCTTCCGCTTCGCCATCGTCGTTGCCCCAAGACTATCGCGCGGGTCACGGCTCGTTCGGGCCGGGGAGGTGAACGGCCGCGGGGAGTCTACTCCGGAACGGCGACCGGCGACCCGTCGCCGACGCTAGCTCAGTCGGAGGGCCACCAGGACGCCCTCGCGCGTCGGGACGATCGTCGAGAGGAACCGCTCGTCCTCCGCGATCAGGCGGTTGTGCCGGCGGATCGCCTCCGAGCCCTCGCCCTCGTCGAACACCGAGCCGCCGCCGTACGCGATCGTGTTGTCGCACAGGTAGAGGCCGCCCACCCGGATCCGCTCGCAGGCGGCCCGCCAGGCGTCGGGGTAGCCGCGCTTGTCGATGTCGCAGAAGACCACGTCGAAGGTGCCCTCGACGTCGGCGAAGCGCTCGAGCGCGTCGCCGACGTGCCACCGGACCCGGTCGCCCACCCCCGCACGCCCCAGGTAGTCGCGCGCCCTGGCCTCGTTGGCCGGGTCGGCGTCCGTGCCGTGGACCTCGCCCTGGGGACCCACCGCCCGGGCGAACCAGAAGGCGGAGTACCCGTAGCCGGAGCCGAGCTCAAACACCCGGCGCGCGCCGATCGAGCGGGCCAGCAGCTCCAGCCACACCCCGCAGAGGCGGCCGATGATGGGGAAGCCGCGCTCGGCGGCCTCGGCCTCCATCTCGAGCAGCACCGGCTCGTCGTGCCGGTGGAGCCGCTCGCCGAGGTACGCCTCCACGCGCGGGTCGACGATGTCCACGGCTCCGAACCCTACCGCGCCGGACCGGGCTCGGGCAGGGCCACGGTCCACCAGCCGTGACGGTCCACCGCCTGTCGGAGCCGCCACGCCGGGTCGGTCGCGGGGAAGTCGGCCCGGACGTGCCCGCCCCGGCTCTCGGTGCGGCGGAGCGCCGCCATCGCGGTCAGGCGGGCCACCAGGGTCGGCCCGCGGGCCCCGCCGGCCCCCGCAGCCCCGGCGGCCTGCAGCTCGGCGACCAGCGCGGTGAGGTGCTCGCCGGTCCGCCGGACGCCGAGGTACCGGTCGCACAGGTCCCGGAGCTCGGGCAGGGCGAGCCCGCCCACCGGGTCGACCCCGTCGGCCGGGGCGTCGCGGTCGGGCCCCCGGGACTCGAGGGGTCCGGGGTCGGCCACCGCGGCTCGCCGCCCGAACACCAGGGCCTCGGCCAGCGAGTTGGAGGCCAGGCGGTTGGCGCCGTGGACGCCCGTGGCCGCCACCTCGCCGCACGCGAACAGCCCGGGCACCGTGGTCCGGGCCCACGTGTCGGTGAGGACGCCGCCGATGAAGTAGTGGGCCGCCGGCGCGACCGGCACCGGCTCGCGCGCGATGTCCAGGCCGACCTCGCGGCACTGCTCGGCGGCGACCGGGAACCGCTCGGCCACGCCGGGCACCGGCGTGGCGTCGAGGAACACGGGACCGCCGGTCTCCTCGCGGACCTGCACCACGGCCCGGGCCACGACGTCCCTCGGCGCGAGGTCGGCGAGCGGATGGAACCGCGGCATGAACCGCTCGCCGCGCGCGCTCACCAGCACCGCGCCCTCGCCCCGGAGGGCCTCGGTGAGCAGGCGGGCCGGGTGCCCGGGCACGTCGAGCGCGGTGGGGTGGAACTGCACGAACTCCAGGTCGGCGAGGGCGGCCCCGGCGTCCCAGGCCAGGATCAGCCCCTCGCCGGTGGACGTCTCCGGCCCGGTCCGGTGGCCGAAGATCCCGCAGGCGCCGCCGGTCGCGAGGACCACGCGGTCCGCGCGCAGGGTCGAGCCGTCCTCGAGCACCGCCCCCGCGGCCGCCCCCTCCACCGTGGTCACGGCGCGGACGAGCGCATGGACCCGCTCGATCCGTCGGTCGGCCCCCACCCGGCCGGCCAGGAACCGGTGGAGCTCGCGCCCCGAGGCATCGCCGCCGGCGTGGAGGACCCGGCGCACGCGGTGCCCGCCCTCGAGCGCGGTCGGCCCGCGGTCGAACGGCATGCCGAGCTCGACGAGCTCGCGCACGGCCGCCGGCGCCTCGCGCGTCAGGACCCGGACGGCGCGCGGGTCGCAGACCCCGTGCCCGGCGGCCATCGTGTCGGCCGCGTGCAGCTCGGGCGAGTCGTCGGGACCGGTCGCCGCGGCGATCCCTCCCTGGGCCCACGCGGTGGCGGCGTCGAGGGCCGCCGCGGGCGCCACGAGCGCGACCGGTCCCCGCTCGGCGGCGTGGAGCGCGCAGAACAGCCCGGCGGCGCCGGCGCCGACCACGACGGTGCGCACGGGGTCCTACGCGGTGCGCGCGTCGGCCCGGGGGGCGGTCCCGGACGGCCCGAGCTCGATCATGCGCTCCACGGCCCGGCGGGCCCGGACCGCCACGTCCTGGGGCACCGTGATCTCGAAGACGCCGTCGCGGAGCGAGCGGAGCAGCTTGTCCGGCGTGATCGTCTTCATGAACCGGCACACCGCGTCCTCGTCCACGGGGTCGAACGTCCGGCCGGGGGCGGCCCGCCGGAGCTGGTGGAGGATGCCGGTCTCGGTGGCCACCAGGAACCGCGACGCCGGCGATCGCGACGCCTCGCTCACCATCCCCCCGGTGGAGAGCACCTTGGTCCGCTCGGCCGGCAGGACGCCCTCGGACAGGAGCCACAGGGCCGAGGTGGTGCAGCCGCATTCGGGATGGATCATCAGCTCGGCGTCGGGGTCGTCGCCCGCCGCCCGCTCCAGCTTGCCGGGGTCGATCGCGGCGTGGACGTGGCACTCGCCCATCCACACGTGCATCCGCCGCCCGGTCACGCGCTCCACGTGCGCACCCAGGAACATGTCGGGCAGGAACAGGATCTCCCGGTCCTCGGGGATCGAAGCGACGACGTCGGCCGCGTTCGACGAGGTGCAGCACACGTCGCTCTCGGCTTTCACCTCGGCGGTGGTGTTCACGTAGGCGACGACCACTGCGCCGGGATGCTCGGCCTTCCACCCGCGGAGCTGGTCGGCCGTGATCGAGTCGGCCAGCGAGCAGCCGGCCGCAAGGTCGGGCAGCAACACCGTCTTGCCCGGCGAGAGCAGCTTGGCCGTCTCGGCCATGAAGTGCACGCCGCAGAACACGATCACGTCGGCGTCCGTGGCCGCCGCGTGCCGGGACAGCGCGAGCGAGTCGCCCACCACGTCCGCGACGTCCTGGATCCACGGCACCTGGTAGTTGTGCGCGAGGATCACGGCGTTCCGCTGCCGAGCCAGCCGCCGGACCTCCGCGGCCCACGCCTCGAAGTCGCGGTGGGCGCGGCCCGGCTCAGCGAGCGTCGGCTTCGTCCACATCGACGACCTCCATGGAGACGTCCAGCGCCGGCGCCGAGTGCGTGAGTCGCCCCACCGAGAGCACCCGCGCACCTGCGGCCACGAGCTCGCCCAGCGTCTCCAGGCGCACGCCGCCCGAGACCTCGAGCCGCTCGGGGTCGCCCACGCGGGTCACGGCGGCCCGGACGAGCTCCGGGGTGGGGTTGTCGAGCAGGATCCGCTCGGCGCCCTCGGCCAGGGCCTCCTCGAGCTGCTCGAGCGTCTCGACCTCGACCTCGACGGGGACGCCGCCGGCGCGGGCGCGCCGCACGGCCGCCCCGACGCCTCCCGCGATCCGCACGTGGTTGTCCTTGATCAGCACGGCGTCGGAGAGCGAGGCCCGGTGCAGCGAGCCGCCGCCGGCCGCCACGGCCCGCCGCTCGAGCTCACGGAGGCCCGGCGTGGTCTTGCGGGTGCAGAGGATCGTGGCCGGCGAGGCGGCGTCGACGTACCGGCGGGTGAGCGTGGCGATCCCCGACAGGTGCGCCAGGAGGTTGACGGCGATCCGCTCCGCCCGGAGCACGGTCCGCGCCGGTCCCCGGATCGCCGCGAGCACGTCGCCCGGCTCGACCCGCGCGCCGTCCTCCACCTTGCCCTCGAACGACACGTCCGCGCCGTCCTGCTCGGCGGCCACGGCGAAGACCTCGGCCGCGACGTCCATCCCCGCGACCACACCGGCCTCCTTGGCGCGCAGCTCTGCGGTGCAAGCCGTCCCGGCGGGAACGACGAGCTCGCTGGTGAGGTCGCCGCTGGGGGCGTCCTCCGAGAGGGCGCCCCGGACGACCTCCGTGCGCGTCCCGCCCTGGGGGCTCCCCGTCGCTCCCTCCACGCCTGCCACGACGGCTACCATCGTACCCGCCGTGCCTCCGAGCGAGGGCGGTGAGGAGAGCGTCATGGACCCCGACCAGCCCCGTCGCACGGACGCCGGGATCGAGATCCGCCCGCTGTACGGGCCCGGCGACCCGCCCGGGTTCGACGCCGTCCGCGACCTCGGCCGGCCCGGCGAGCCGCCCTTCACCCGGGGCGTGTATCCCACGATGTACCGGGGCCGGCTCTGGACGATGCGTCAGTACGCCGGCATGGCCACGGCCCAGGAGACCAACCGGCGCTTCCGGTACCTGCTCGAGCACGGCCAGACGGGGCTCTCGGTGGCCTTCGACCTGCCCACGCAGATGGGGTACGACTCGGACCATCCCCGCTCGGAGGGGGAGGTCGGCAAGACCGGCGTGGCGATCGACTCCGTCGAGGACATGCACCGGCTGTTCGAGGGCATCCCGCTCGACCGGGTCTCGACCTCGATGACGATCAACGCGACGGCGGCCATCCTCCTGCTCCTGTACGAGCTGGTCGCCGAGGAGCGAGGCATCGACGCGAGGCAGCTCTCCGGCACCGTGCAGAACGACCTGCTGAAGGAGTACGCGGCCCGAGGAACCTACATCTACCCGCCGGGACCATCGATGCGGCTCATCACGGACCTGTTCGCGTACTGCCGCGACCGGATCCCGCGGTGGAACACGATCTCGATCAGCGGCTACCACATGCGTGAGGCCGGCGCGACCGCCGTGCAGGAGGTGGCCTTCACGCTCGCCAACGGGATGGCCTACGTCCGCGCCGCGCTCGACGCCGGGCTGGCGATCGACGACTTCGCGCCCCGCCTGTCGTTCTTCTTCGCCTGCCACATGAACCTGTTCGAGGAGGTGGCCAAGTTCCGGGCGGCCCGGCGGATGTGGGGCCGGATCATGATGGAGCGGTTCGG
>JBHGAT010000122.1:0-5901 GCA_041946645.1 Candidatus Velamenicoccus archaeovorus
GGAGCGGGGACACGGTCCAGCGTCAGCTCGCCGGCGGTCACCCGCCCGCCTTCCACGCGGCCCCGGAGGAAGTTCATCGGGGGGCTGCCGATGAACCCGGCGACGAACAGGTTGGCGGGCTCGTCGTAGAGCACCTGCGGCGGTCCCAGCTGCTGGAGCTTGCCGTTGGACATCACCGCGATGCGGTCGCCCAGCGTCATCGCCTCGACCTGGTCGTGCGTGACGTAGATCGTGGTGATGCCCAGGCGCGTGTGGAGGCGCTTGAGCTCGGCGCGCATCTGCACCCGCAGCTTCGCATCGAGGTTGGACAGCGGCTCGTCGAGCAGGAACGCGGCCGGCTCCCGGACCAGGGCCCGCCCCATCGCCACCCGCTGCCGCTGCCCGCCCGAGAGCTGCACCGGGCGGCGCTTCAGCAGCGCGTCGAGCCCGAGCATGGTGCTCATCGCCCGGACGCGACGGTCGATCTCCGCCTTGGGCACCCGGCGCTGCTTCAGCCCGAACGCGAGGTTCCGGTAGACCGACATGTGGGGATAGAGCGCGTAGTTCTGGAAGACCATCGCGATGTCGCGGTCCCGGGGCGTGACGTCGTTCACCACCCGGCCGGCCACGCGGATCCTGCCCCTGGTCGGCTTCTCGAGGCCTGCGACGCACCGGAGCGCCGTGGTCTTGCCGCATCCGGACGGCCCGACCAGGATCATGAACTCGCCGTCGGGGATCTCGAGCGTGAGATCGTCCAGGGCGACCGTGCCGCCGGGGAACTCCTTGCGGACGTGATCGAAGACGACCTCTCCCATGGGGCTACCCCTTCAGCCCCGTCGTCGCGATGCCGCGGATGAAGTACCGCTGCAACAGGAAGAACAGCAACAGCACGGGGATCAGGCTCATCACGTTGGCCGCCATCAGCAGGTGCGTGTTCGTCTGGTGTGCGCCCTGGAACGTGAGCAGCCCGAGCTGGATCGTGTAGTTGTCCGGGTCGTACAGCGTCACGAGCGGCCACAGGAAATCGTTCCACGTCCACATGAAGGTGATGACCGCGAGCGTCGCGAGCGCCGGACCCGACAGCGGCAGCACGATCTTGAACAGGATCCCGAGGCGCGAGGCGCCGTCGATCCGGGCCGCCTCTTCGAGCTCGATCGGCAGCGTCCGGAAGAACTGCCGCAGCAGGAAGATCCCGAACGCGCCCGCGAGGTTCGGCACGATCAGGGCGCCGAGCGTGTCGATCAACCCGAGCTTCCGCACGATCAGGAACGTGGGGATGATGATGACCTGGAACGGGATCATCAGCGTCGCGAGCACGAGCATGAACACGACGTCGCGGCCGAAGAACCGCAACCGCGCGAACGCATAGCCGGCGAGGCTGCAGAAGAACAGGTTCCCGATCACGACGACGACCGTCACGATCAGCGTGTTGAGCAGCCACCGGAGGAACGGCGCCTGCTGCAGGACCTGCGTGTAGTTCTGCCAGCGGATGCTGTGCGGCACGAGGACCGGCGGGAAGTGCCGCGTCTCGTTCAGGGTCTCGACGGATGTCACGAGCATCCACAGCAGCGGCACGATCATCAACAGCGCGAGCGGCAGCAGCACGAGATGCCACCAGCTGAACACGAACCGCCGGCCCCGCGGCTCGGCCTCGTCCGGCAGCGGCTGCAGCGCCGCCGCCTTGGCCTCGTACCCGGTCTGCCGCACGCCACTGCTCATGACGAGTAGTAGACCATCCGCTTGCCCACCCAGAGCTGGATCACGGTGAGGATCAGGATCACGACCAGCAGCACGTACGCGATCGCGGCCGCGTAGCCCGCGATCCCCTGCGCGAAGGCCAGGAAGTACAGGTACAGCACGGGGACGTACGTGGCGGTGCCGGGGCCGCCCCTCGTGAGCAGGAAGACCTCGTCGAAGAGCTGGATCGCGTTGATCGAGGAGAAGACGACCAGGAACAGCGTCGCCGGGCCGAGCAGCGGTAGCGTCACGTTGCGGAACACGCCCCACCATCGAGCGCCGTCGATCGCAGCGGCCTCGAGGAGCTCTTGCGGGATCCCCTGGAGCGCGGCGAGGTAGATGATCGCGTCGAACCCGATCCACCCCCACGCGGTCATCACGATGATCGAGTACAGCGCGCCGTCGGAGCTGGTGAAGAAGCCGAACGGCCCGAGCCCGACCTTCCCGAGCGCCCAGTTCGCGAGGCCGAAGTTCGGGTCGAACAGCACGAGGAACATGATCGCCGTGGCGATCGTCGACACGACGACGGGGACGAACACCGCGAGCCGATAGAACCGGATCCCGAGGACGCGGCGGTTGAGTGCCATCGCGGCGAACAGCCCGCCGCCGACCGACAGCGGGACGAACAGCGCCGTGTAGACGAGCGCGTGCACCATCGACGTCTGGAACAGGGGATCCTTCGTGAGCGCGCGGTAGTTCTCGAGACCGATCCACTCCGGCGTCGAGAGCAGGTTCGTGCGCTGGAACGACATCAGCGCCGACCAGACGATCGGCACGATGCCGAACACCACGATCAGCAGGACCGCGGGGAACGCGAACGCCCAGCCGGCGAACTGCTCGGACTGCCAGATGCGGCGCGCGCCGAGCCGGGCGCTCACGTCCCCTCGATCCTCGCGTCCTGGCTTACGCCGGCACCGCCAGGAACCCGTTGCCCTGCTCGGCAGCCTGGTTCAGCGCGTCCTGCGGGCTCTGCTTGCCCTGGATCGCTGCGACCAGCGCTTGTCCCAGCGCGCTGGAGATCCTCGGGTACTGGGGGATCTGGGGCCTGGCCTTCAGGACGTTCTGCAGGTTGTCCACGAACACCTCGGTCCCGGGGTACTTCGTGAAGAACTCCTGGAACTGCTCCATCGATGCGACCGACGCGCGCGTCGGCAGGTGGCCGGTGTCGAGCGAGTCCTGGAGCACCTGGTCGGGCGAGGTCATGAAGCTCAGGAACTTCCACGCGGCGTCCACGCGCTCCGGCCCGTTGTCGAAGATGACCCAGTTGTCGGGCCCGGCGATCGTCTCGTGGCTCCCGCCCGGGTCGAACGACGGCATCACCTGCACCCCGTAGTTCACGTCCGGGAAGCCCGACAGGTCCCACGGTCCGGTGATGACCATCCCGATCTTGCCCGAGTTGAACAGCTGGCCGTACTTGCCCGAGTCCGGCTGGAAGTCGAGGTACATCGACCCGTCCGCGTTGATGTCGGCGAGCGTCTGCAGGGCTCGGACGCCCGGCTCCTGGTTGAACGCGATCTTCGTCCCGTCGGCGTCCAGGATGTCGCCCCCCGCCGCCCACAGCATCGCGATGTACTGCCACACCATGGTCTCGCTGCCGTCGGCCGGGAAGACCAGGCCGAACACCTTGTTCGCGGGGTCGGTGAGGGCCTTCGCGTCGGCGCGCAGCTCGTCCCAGGTCCAGTCCGGGCCGGGCTCCTGGAGGCCGGCTTCCGCGAAGAGGTCCTTGTTGTAGACGACCGCGAGGTTGTCGACCAGCGCCGGGACGCCGTAGACCCTGTCGTTCACGGTGGCCACGGCCCGCTCGCCGGGGTAGAAGTCGTCCCAGTTGTAGCCGTCCTGCTGCACGCGTTGCGTCAGGTCCACGAGCTTCGGCGACGTGGCCAGCTGCGGCATGTTGGTCCCGTACTGGTACGAGATGTCCGGCTGCTCGTTGCCCTGGATCGCGACGGTGGCCTTCTGCAGCGCGTTGTCGCTGTTCACGTACTGCAGCTCGATCGTGATGTTCGGGTTCTGCTTCTCGAACTCGTCCACCATCCGCTTGATCGACAGGTACTCGAACGACTCGCTCGCCGGCGGCGGTGGCGTGTACCCCATCCACATCACGAGGTGGATCGGACCCGTGCTCCCGTTCTGGTTGTCCTCGTCGCCTCCTCCACCGGTGCACGCCACGGCCACGAGCGCGAACACCAACCCCACGGACAGCCACCAACGCCTCATCGGACTCCCTCCGATCGGGTGATCACGACAGCACCACCGAGCGAGACAGATGCCGCGGCCGGTCGGGATCCAGCCCGCGGGCCTCGGCCAGGGCCACGGCGGTTCGCTGGATCCTGACGAGCTCGGCCATGGGATCGAGCTCCCCTCCCACGATGGTCGCGCCGGTCGAGGCCGCGTCCCGCAGCACCGCCGGGTCCACGTGGCCGACCGCCCAGACCACGGATCCGGGACGGGCCACGCTGATCGGACCGTGCCGGAACTCCATCGCCGGATACGACTCCGTCCACGCCTGCGCGGCCTCGCGGAGCTTGAGGGCCGCTTCATCCGCCAAACCGACGCTCCACCCCGCGCCCAGGAATACGTAGTGGTCGTGGACCGAGGGTTCGACGGGCAGCTCCTCGTCCAGGGCCGCCTCGGCCTCCTCGATGGCAGCGCTCAGGTCCTGACCGAGGTGGGCCCGCAGCAGCGCGAGCGACGTGGTCGCGAACCGGGTCTGCACGATCGATCGCTCGTCCGCGAAGTCCAGCACGACGGCGGCGTCCGACCCGGTGGCGACGGGGCTCTGGGCCGAGCCCACGATGGCGACCCTCCGGGGCGAGGACACCGCGCCGAGGGCGTCGAGCACCTCGGTGGTCGTGCCGCTTCGCGAGATCGCGAGGAGCGTTCCCCATCCGCGGTCGCGTGGCATCTCCGAGGCGGGGAACGCGTCCGTCTGGCCGAGGCCCAACGACTCTCGCAGCACCGCGTAGGCCTGCGCGATGAAGAGCGACGTGCCGCAGCCGACCGCGCCGACGCGCGCCCCGGCGTGGGGAAGGACGTCCACGAGGGCCCCCGCCCGCCGGACCGCCTCGCGCCAAGACGCCGGCTGGGTGGCGATCTCACGCGCGATTTCGCTCACTTGCCCCGACTATAGGACAGAACCGATCATCGACGCAACGCGGCCTATACTGCTGGGCATGCACCAGGCGGAGCGCCTCGGGGTCATCCTCGAGGAGCTCTCGGCGGTCGGATCGGTCGGCGTCACCGATCTCTGCAGGCGACTCGGCGTTTCGGCGGCCACGGTCCGGCGAGACCTCGAGCTGCTCGAGGAACAACGGCTGCTGACCCGCACCCACGGGGGCGCGGTCGCCCAGATGGTTTCCTACGAGCTGCCGCTCCGGTACCGGTCGGCCCGCCGTCAGGAGCAGAAGCGCCGGATCGGGCGGGAGGCGGCCCGCCGGGTCCACGACGGAGCGGTGATCGGTCTGACCGGAGGCACGACGACCACGGAGGTGGCGCGGGCCGTGGCCGACCGGCCGCTCACGGTCGTGACGAACGCCCTGAACATCGCCAGCGAGCTGGCCATCCGCCCGAACATCAAGCTCCTGGTCACCGGGGGGGTCGCCAGGCCGGAGACGTACGAGCTGGTGGGCCCGATCGCCGATCGCACGCTCGGTGCTCTCCACCTCGACGTCGTGTTCATCGGTACCGACGGCATCACCGCCGACAGCGGCCTCACCACGCATCACGAGATCGAAGCGCATACCGATCGAGCGGTGGTGGATCGGGCCTCGAAGGTGGTCGTGGTGGCCGATGGCTCCAAGCTCGGCCGGGTCGCGTTCGTGGAGATCTGTCCGATCACCGCCGTGCACGAGCTGGTCACGGACGACGAGGCCGACCCCGTGGAGCTCCAACGGATCCGGGATGCCGGTGTGGACGTGACGATCGTCTGAGCCTTTCCCGCCACACGGCGGACGGTAGGATGGCGATCCCATGGCGGTGATCGCAGCCTCCATCCTCGATGCCGACTTCTCACGACTGAGGGACGAGATCTCCAGGGTCGCGGACGCCGGCGTCGATGCCTTCTCGCTCGACGTCATGGACGGCCACTTCGTCCCGCGGCTGACCTTCGGGGAGTTCCTCGTGGCCCAGATCCGCAGCTGGATCGACCTGCCCCTGGAGGTCCATCTGATGGTCGAGGGCCCCGAG
>JBHGAT010000123.1:0-9289 GCA_041946645.1 Candidatus Velamenicoccus archaeovorus
CGACGTTCCGGCTGGAGACGACCACGCTGGTGGACATCCGTCCGGCCTGACCGACGCTGGGCGCGCACCGGAGGACGAGGAGGGCATCGGGAGGATGGGTCGCAAGGTCGCGGATCTCGTCGTCGTGGGGGCCGGCACGGTGGGCGGCTGGGCCTCCACCTTCGCCGCCGCCGACGGCGCGCGCGACGTCGTCGTGCTCGAGCGCGGCGTGGCCGGGCAGGGCGCGAGCGGCCGGGCCGCCGGTGTGGTCCGGGCCCAGGGTGGAACCCCGCAGACCGTGGCGCTCGGCCGGTGGTCGATCGGGTTCTACCGGGGGCAGCGCGAGCGGTTCGGGACCGACTCGGGGTTCCGCGAGCTGGGGTACCTGATCCTCGCCGTCACGGCGCGCGACGAGCGCGAGGGCCGTGAGCGCGTGGCCATGCAGCGCGCGGCCGGGCTCGACGTCCGATGGGTCTCCGCGGACGAGGCGGTGGCCCTGAACCCCACGCTCGCCGCCGAGGGCCACCGCGGCGGCAGCTACGCGGCCGGCGACGGCTGCATCGACCCCCCGAGGAACGTCCGGGCCTACTCGCTGGCCATGCAGCGCGCCGGGGTGGACCTGCGCGAGCGCACGCCGTTCCTCGGTCTGCGGACCCGGAATGCCCCCGGCGGCGCGCGCGTCACCGGCGTCCGGACGCCGGACGGCATCGTCGCCACGGAACGCGTGATCCTCACCGGCGGACCGGCCCTCCGCGAGGTAGGCAGGCTGATCGGCGTGCGGATCCCGGCCGGCGGCGCTCGGCACCAGGTGGTGGTGAGCGAGCCCCATCCCGCGTTCGCGGTGGAGCGCCTGCCGATGGTGTTCGACCTCGGCGCGGGGCAGTACTGGCGGCTCGAGGAGGACGGCCTGATGTGGGGCATGAGCAACCCGCAGGAGGCACCCGGACCGGCCCGCGAGATCGACTGGCCGTACCTGCGGAAGATGCAGCGGAGGCTGGCCCGGCTGGTGCCGGTGACGAGGGACCTGGGCGTCCGCAAGGTGTGGGCCGCCACGATCGACTACACGCCGGACCACCTGCCGATCCTGGGCCCGGCGATGCGGCCGGACGGCACGATCATCGATGGCGTCACGGTGGCCTCGCCGGGCGGTCACGGCATGATGTGGGGCCCGGCGGTGGCCCGGATCGCCGCGGACCTTGCGCTGCACGGCTCGACCGAGGTGACCGACGTGTCGGGCTTCGGTCTGGACCGGTTCGACGAGCACGGCCGCTCACGTTCCTACGATCCGGTGGCCCTGCCCTTCCCCGTCGCGTTCGACGACGACGAGTGACCGCGGCCGTCGTCGGAGATCGCGCGCGTCGCGCCGGATCCCGATCGCTAGAGCTGCAGGACCGGGCAGGTCAGGGTGCGGGTGACACCCTCGACCGACTGGATCGGCATGACGATGGCCTTGGCCAGCTCGTCGAGGTCGGCGGCCTCGCCGCGGGCGATCACGTCGTACGGTCCGGTCACCCCGTCGACCTGCACGATCCCTTTGATGCTGCCGATCTCCCGGGTGACGTGCGTGGCCTTGCCGACCTCGGTCTGGATGAGGATGTACGCGCTGACCACGATGACCCCCCTCTTGGACGGCTCGTCGCTATCGTACGCGATGCGCTGCAGCCCTACACCTCGGACGGGGGGAGGCCTGCGCCGCTCCCGATCGGCGGCGCCGCAGGCTCCACGGGCTCGGGTCGCCGGAACGCCGGGCGGTTCAGGGCCGCGAGCGCCACCGCGCCGGCCGCGAGCGCGAACGCGCACGCGCCCACGTACAGGACCGCCGGGCCGAGCTCCTGGAACACGACGCCGCCGGTCGCCCCGCCGAGGATCGGCGACACGCCGAACCCCACCGTCGAGGCGATCGATTGCCCCGTCGCGTGCAGGCGCGGCGGGACGAGCCGTCCCACGATCACCACGCTGCTGGTGAACAGGAGCGCGAACCCGACGCCCTCGAACACGGTCAACGTCGACACGACGGCCGGGTCCGAGATCAGCCCCCACAGCAGGAAGCCGGTCGCGTAGACCGCGCACCCGGCCGCGAACACGAGACGCAGCCCGATCCGCGCCGACAGGCGCGACGCGAGGAACATCGTCGGCACCTCCATCAGGCCGCCCAGGGCCGTGCCGAACCCGATCAGCCGCGGGCCTCCGCCCTCGGCCAGGATCTTGAGCGAGATGAAGTTCCACGCCGCCGAGAAGGCCACCCACACCAGCAGGCTGGCCGCGAGGAAGCCCCAGAACCTCGGGGCCTCGCGGAAGACCGCGCCCACGGCCCCCAGCCGGCCGTGGGACTCGCCGGCGGCCTGGGGGCGGTCGCGAACCAGCGTCCCGCTCCACGCGAGCAGGGCCAGGCTCCCCGCCGCGTACACCGGGAGCATCCACTGGATGCCGACCGCCTCCAGGACGAACCCGAGCGCGAGGCACGAGGCCGCGTAGCTCAGGCTCTCCCACGCGCGCATCCGCCCGTAGTCGGTCATCCGCTCCTCGCCGAGGTGCGCCAAGGCGAGCGCGTCGATGTTGGGACCCACCGTGCTGCTGGTGGCGGCGAGCAGCATGCACGTGGCCACCACCGCCCACAGCCCGTGCCCGAACCGGAACAGGACCAGCGCCGAGGCGGCCGCGCCGGCCGCGGTGATCCGCAGGACCGCCCGGCGGCCGAGCGTGGTGTCGGCCACGTGCCCCCACACCGGGTTGGTCAGCACCCGCGCGAGGGCCATGGCCGCGATGACCAGGCCGATCTCGGTCTCGGTGAGGCCGCGCTCCTCCAGGAACGGCGCGAAGAACGGGAAGAACGCGGCGATCACGATGCCGAACAGCACGAACAGCACCTGCACCGCCACGGCCGGGCGGACGGGGCCGGGGTGCGGGCGTTCGGCGAGGTAGGCCACGTCGCGGGCAGCTTACCCGCCGGCGAGGCGCCGCCCGGGGGGCGGCTCCGGGAGGTTCGGACCGGCGCCTGCGGGCCGTCCGGCCCCCCGCCGCCCCGGGGCCCCGTGCGAGGATGCGCGCCAGAGGGACGGATGGACGACGGGGCAAGAGCGGCGATCGTCGCTCGCGGGCTGGTGCGCACGTTCGGGCGGGTCCACGCCCTGGACGGGTTGGACCTCGCCGTGGAGGCCGGCGACGTGGTGGGCCTGCTCGGACCCAACGGCGCCGGCAAGACCACGTTCATCCGCGTGGTGGCCGGGCTGCTCCGGCCGACGGCCGGCGCGATCGTGGTGCTGGGACGGCCTCCCGGGCTCCAGGTGGCGGGCGAGCTCGGCTACATGACGCAGTCCCCCGCCCTCTACGAGGACCTCCCCGTCCGCGACAACATCGTGTTCTTCGGGCGGCTGTTCGGGCTCGACCGGGGCACCGCTCGGGCCCGCGCCGACGAGCTGATCGAGCTCGTGGCGCTCACCGAGAAGGCCACCACGCCCGTCCGCGACCTGTCCGGCGGCATGCGGCAGCGGACCAACCTGGCCTGCGCCATGGTGCACCGCCCGCGGCTGCTCCTCCTGGACGAGCCGACGGTGGGCGTCGACCCGGAGCTCCGCGTGGGCCTGTGGCGCCGCTTCGCCGAGATGCACGAGGAGGGCACGACGATCCTCATCACCACCCACGTGATGGAGGAGGCGGCGCGGTGCCGCCGCGTGGTCATGGTCGCCGATGGCCGGCGGATCGCCTCCGGCACGCCCGAGGAGCTCCTGACGGCGACCGGTGCCGGCACGCTCGAGGACGCGTACCTGGCGTTCGCGGCGCGGGCCCGGGAGGAGGCGAGCGGCTCGCGCGGGACGGGACCGTGAGCGTCCGGTCGGTCGGCGCGCAGGCCCCGGCGGAGGACCTGGTCCGCTCGGGCGAGGTGGCCGCCGCGGTGGTGCTGCCGGCCGACCTCACGTCGAGCCTGCTCGGCGGGGGCTCGAGCGCCATCCGGGTGATCGTGACGGGCGTCGAACCCGGGCTGCAGGGCCCCGTGCTGACGGCCGTCCGGACCGCCGTCACCGGCCTGCCGGAGGAGCTCGCCGGCATGGCCGAGCCGCCGCTGTCGATCTCGATCGTGCCCCTCCAGGCGAGCTCCGGGCTCTCCACGCTGGACTACAACGCGCCCGCGTTGGTGTCGGTGTTCGCGTTCTTCTTCACGCTCCTGCTGACCAGCGTGGGGTTCCTGCGCGAGCGCTCCTCGGGCACGCTCGAGCGGCTGATGGCCTCGCCGGTCACGCGCCTGGAGGTGCTGCTCGGCTACCTGATGGGGTTCATCGGGTTCGCGATGATCCAGTCGCTGATCATCCTGGGCTACGCCGTGTGGATCCTCCACGTGCCGGTGGAGGGGTCGATCTGGGTCGTGCTGCTCGCGATCGTGATCCTGGTGGTGGGTTCGGTGAACCTCGGCATCGCGCTCTCGTTCTACGCGCGGAACGAGCTCCAGGTGATGCAGTTCATGCCGCTGGTGCTGCTGCCGCAGGTCTTCCTGGGCGGGCTGTTCTGGCCGGTCCAGACGCTGTGGGCCCCGCTGCGATACCTGTCACAGATCTTCCCGCTCACGCACGCCACCGTGGCGCTGCGCACCGTCATGGTGGGGGGCGGCGGGCTCGGCGACGTGGGCGGGCGCCTGCTCGCGCTGGTCGCGCTGTCGGCGGCGATGCTGGCCATCGGCGTCCTGGCCCTGCGCACGTCACGGGCCTAGCCATCGACCGGCTCGACCGTCGCCCGCGAGGCCAGCTCGATCGCGGCGGCGGGATCCAGACGACCCGCACCGGGGACCATCGCGTTGGCCGCGGCGGCCCCCAGGGCCAGGCGCAGGGCGTCGTGCCAGCCGTCGCCTCGATCGAGCCCCGTCACCAGGCCACCCAGGAACGCGTCCCCGCTCCCCACCGGGTACCGTCCTCGCTCGTACAGGCGCGCCTGGAGGACCTCGCCGTCGGGCGCGACCACCACGGCCCCCTCCGCGCCGCGCGTGACGATGGTCGCGCGGTGCCGCCCGTCGAGCCGCCACCGGATCTCGGTGGCCGCGTGCACGGCCTCCTCGAGCGTCTCCACGCGAGCGCCGAGCAGCGCCGCGGCCTCCTCCGCGTTCACCTTCACCACGTCCGGACCCGCCGAGATCCCCATGACCAGCGGCTCGTCCCGCGTGTCGAGCGCCACGGAGACGTCATGTCCGTGCGCCAGCTCCACCAGGCGCGCGTAGGCGTCGTCGGGCGCCCCGGGCGGGAGGTACCCGGAGATGGTCGTCCACGAGGCACCGGGGAGGAGGTCACCGAGGGCGGTCTCCAGCGTGCCCCAGGCCTCGGGCCGGATCTCGGCGCCCCGCTCGTAGAACTCGGTAAGGCCGCGGTCGGTGCCGTCGGCCACCGAGAGGGAGGCCCGCGTCTCGCCCTCGACCCACGCGAACGTCCCGGGGACGCCCTCGGCGGCCAGGGCCTGCTGGATCCACCGCCCGGCGTGCCCGCCGAGGAAGCCGGTGGTCCGGACCTCGGCGCCGAGCGCATGGGCCGTCCGGGCCACGTTCAGCCCCTTGCCCCCGGGCACCTGCACGAACGCCACGGGCCGGTGGATCCGCCCCACCTCCACCCGGTCGACCTCGAACAGCTTGTCGACCGACGGGCTGGCCGCGACGCAGACGATCACGGGATCACCACGCCGAGAGGCACGCGTCTCAGCCTAGCGGGTCGAGGTCGGCTCCCGGGCCGAGGGGTGCGGCGCTCGCTCGCTCCGCCGCTCGGATAGGTGATCGGCCACCCCGAGCACGGTGAACGGCAGGACCGGGGCGATCAGCAGCACCAGGTCGGGGGCGGCCCGGACCGTGAGGAACGCGTACGCGGCCGCGGCGAGCACCGCGACGGCCCGGGCCTTCCAGGTGTGGCCCTGGTCCATCCGCATGGCGGCGATCCCGCCGGCCCCCACACCGGCCACGAAGCCGGTCAGGGCGTCGGCGGCCAGCGCCGAGGCCGGGATGCCGACCACGACGGCGAGCCCCATCGCCTTGGCCGCGGCGGCCGGCGCCCGGGGGTGCTCGGACAGGAACGCGAGGGCCACGAACACGAACGGGATCAGCGCCAGGCCGAAGGCGATGAAGGGGGCGGCGGCCGGGGCGTCCTCCTTGTCCGACGCGAAGGAGACCAGGCCGACCATCATCGCCCAGTAGCCGGGGACCAGGAGCAGCGTGGCCACCAGGATGGCCCGCCACTTGCGCCGCGGCGGCAGCGGCTCCATCCCCGGCGGCACGGTCCGACCCATCCGCCTCACCCCTTGACCGCGCCGGCGGTGAGCCCGCGCACGAAGTACTTCTGTAGCGAGAAGAAGACCAGCAGCGGGAGCGACATCGAGATGAACGCCGCGGCGGTCAGCACCTGCCAGTCCTCCCCCCGACCGCCGAGCAGGTTCCGCAGCGCGATCGTCAGCACCTGGTTCTCGGACGAGCCGCCCAGGAAGACGTAGGCCACGAGCAGGTCGTTCCACACCCACAGGAACTGGAAGATGGCGAAGGCCGCGAGCGCCGGCACCGACAGCGGGATGATCAACCGCCAGAAGATCGTGAAGTGGTCGGCCCCGTCGATCTTGGCCGACTCGATGATCGACGAGGGCAACGAGCCGATGTAGTTGCGGAGCAGGTACGTCGCCAGCGGTAGGCCGAACCCGGTATGGGCCAGCCAGATGCCCAGGAACGTGCCGTTCAGGTCCAGGTCGGGGAAGACCTGCAGGCCGAACAGCGACGCGCCGCCCGCGTAGAGCCGGACGATCGGGATCAGGGCCATCTGGAGCGGCACGACCAGGAGCCCGACCACGGCCACGAACATCACGTAGCGACCCCGGAACTCCATCCACGAGAAGGCGTAGGCGGCGAAGGCCGCGATCGTGATGGGGATCACGGTGGAGGGGATCGACACGGCCAGGCTGTTGAGGAAGGCGTTGCCGAACCCGGCCGCACCGAGCGCCGTCCGGTAGTTCTCGAACGTCCACTCGGCGGCCCGCAATGGATGCGCCAGCGCCGTCCACCACCCGGTGCTCACGACCAGGTCCTCCGGCCGGAAGGAGGTGATCAGCACCCCGAGCGTGGGGATCGTCCACAGCACCACCACCACGGCGATCGTGATCCGGACGAACCACCCGCCGTGGCGCACCTCGCCCGGCTCGGCCCCGCGCTTGGCCGCGATGGTCGCGCTCGGGGGATACGGCTCGACCTTGCCGATCTCGGTCGCGCTCACCGGACCATCTCCTGCTCGCGGAACTGGCGCACGTTCCAGATCATGACCGGCACGATCGCCACGAACAGGACCACCGCGATCGCCGCCCCACGGCCGAAGTTCCGGCCGGTGAAGAACCAGTAGATCATGCGTTCCGCCACGACGACGGTGCCGTCGGCCTCCGCGTTGCCCATCACGAACACGATGTCGAACACCTTCAGCGCGTTGATGACCATGTACGTGGTCACCACGACGATCGTCGGGAGGATCGACGGCACGATGATCCTGCGGAAGACCTGGAGCTCGGAGGCGCCGTCGATGCGCGCGGCCTCGATGATCTCGTCGGGGATCGCCTTGATCGCCGAGGAGAGGACGACCATGGCGAACCCCGTCTGCATCCAGATCATGATCACCATCAGCAGGAAGTTGTTCCAGGGCTGCTGCTGGAGCCAGGCGATGGGGTTCTGGCCGAGCCCCTGCATGACCCCGTTGAGGAGCCCGATGTTGCTGCCGAACCCCTCGGGACGGAAGCTGTAGATCAGCCGCCACGTGATCGACGCGCCGGCGAACGAGATGGCCATCGGCAGGAAGATCATCGACTTGGCGACGGGCTCGCCGTGGCGGAGCCGGTCGGCCAGCGTGGCGAAGATCAGCCCGATCACCACGCTGAACAGGGGCACGCCGATGATCCAGCCGGCCGTGTTCCGGATCGACAGCAGCATCGCGTGGTCGGTGAAGACGAACCGGTAGTTGTCCAGCCCCACCCAGCTGTCCGACCGCGCGTCCTTGAAGCTGATCATGATCGTGTTGATCACCGGGTACACCAGGAAGACCGCGAGGACCACCAGGCAGGGGCCGACGAACACGTACGGCCGGATCGTCTCGCGGACGCGTTCGGGGAAGACGTCGACGAGCCGGTTCATCCCCCAGTAGAGGAAGAAGACGCCGCCCACCCCCACGACCAGGGCGACCCCCACGACGAACACGCGGTTGGCGTTCTCGTCCCGCAGGTAGTCGAACGTGGCCCACAGCAGCAGGAAGGCGACGATGGGGATGGCCAGGGCGCTCAGCACCCGGAGCAGGAAGACCCAGAGCCCGCGCACCCCCGACGCGGCGGCGGTCTCACCGCCGGTCGGCTCGGTCGACGTCTTCACCGGCGCCCCCCTCGACGGCTCGGTACGTCGGGAGCGGCCGCGCGAGGCGGCCGCTCCCGTACCGATGGATCGCGATTCAGCTCGGCCAGCTCTTCTCGATGTCGGCCATGATGCCGTCGAGCGAGCTCGGCCCCTGCTGCATGTACTTGACCATGCCGCTCCAGAAGCTGCCCGAGCCCACCTCCGGCGGCATCAGGTCCGACGCGTCGAACCCCCCCGTGCCGTTGGCCAGAGCGTCGGTCAGCACCGCCGAGGCGTCGGCCAGGATCTGGTTGGTGTAGCAGTCCGGCCCGACGTTGATGTTCGGCGAGATGCGGGACGAGGCCGCCACGCCGCCGAACGCGCACTGCACCTCCTCACCCATGAACCGGTCGAGGAAGTCCTTCACCTCGGGGCGGTTCCCCGCCGTTCCGACGACCGCGAGCTCGCCCGCGAAGAGCGTCCCCTCCTGGTCGATCGGAGGCAGCGGGAACCAGTCGTAGTCCACACCGGCCTTCGCGTCCTTGGGGAAGAACGCGTTGATGAAGCTCGCCTGCCGGTGCAGCCAGCACTTCGGCGGGTTGTCGAACATCGGCAACGGCGCCTCACCGAACTGGATCGACGGTGTGTTCTCGGCCCCGCCCAGCACGTAGCCGTCGTGGAACATGACGTCGCCGAAGACCTTGGCGGCATCCACGATGGCCGGGTCGTTGAACGGGATCTCGTGCTTGTACCACTGCTGGTACACGTCGAGCCCCGCGGTGCGGAGCACGATGTCCTCGATCCAGTCCGTGGCCGGCCACCCCGTCGAGCCCTCGCTCCCGAACCCGACGCACCACGGCGTGCCGCCGTCGGCCACGATCTGGTCGCTCAGCGCCATGAGCTCGTCCCAGGTCTTGGGAACCTGGTACCCCGCCTTGTCGAAGTCGTCCTTCGGGTACCAGACCATGCTCTTCAGGTTGATGTTGGTCGGCAGCC
>JBHGAT010000124.1:0-7089 GCA_041946645.1 Candidatus Velamenicoccus archaeovorus
CGGCGTCGGCGTCGGCCGAGCCGCGCTACTGGGCACTCCAGCCGCCGTCGACCAGCAGGTGCTGCCCGGTGATGAAGCTGGCGGCCGGCGACGCCAGGAAGACCACGGCTCCGACCACGTCCTCGGGGACGCCGACGCGTCCGAGGGGGGTCCGGTCGGTCACGCTCCGCGCGTTCTCGGCCACGTCCAGCCAGGCCTCGTTCAGGCTGGTCCGGATGTAGCCGGGGCCCACGGCGTTGACCCGGACCCTGGGGGCCCATCGGACCGCCAGCGCGCGCGTCAGCTGCACGATCGCCGCCTTGCTGGCCTGATAGGTGGCGGCGGCGCCGGTCACCACCTCGGCCGCGAGCGACGCCACGTTGACGATCGCGCCTCCTTGCCCTGCAAGCATCCTGGCCCCGACCGCCTGGGTCAGGAAGAACGTGCTCCGGACGTTGGTGCCGAACACCGCGTCGAAGTGCTCGGGGGTCACGTCGGGCGGCTCCACGCGGATGATCATGCCGGCGACGTTCACCAGCACGTCGATCGCCCCGTGCCACGACCAGGCCGCGTCCACCAGCTCGTCGTGGTCCTCGATCCGGGTGAGGTCGGCGGGCAGCATCAGCGCCTCGCGACCTGCCGCCCGGATCTCCTGGGCCGCACCCTCGAGGGCCTCCCGGGACCGCGCCATCCCCACGACGTCCGCTCCGGCCCGGGCCAGTCCCACGGCGACGGCGCGGCCGATGCCGCGGCTGGCCCCGGTCACCAGGGCCGTGGTCCCCGACAGATCGATCTCCCACACGCTGTGGACGGCCCCCTCCGAGCTGCGCGATGCCGTAGTGTATCTTGACGGTAAGATGGTTTCCACGGGAGGGGCCGCCGTGCCGCAGGGGGGGCAGCGTTGAGCGACCGGTGGGTCGGACGCCCGATGCGGCGGCGGGAAGACGACCGGCTGATCCGCGGTGCCGGACGCTACGTGGCGGACCTCCCCGGCGACGGCGACCTCCACGTGGCCTTCGTCCGGAGCCCCCTCCCCCATGCCCGCATCGCCGCGATCGACGCATCCCGGGCGACGGCGCTCTCCGGCGTCGCCGGCGTGTTCACGGCCCAGGACCTCCCGCGGGGGCCGATGCCCCCCTTCCTGTGGGACCGGCCCAACCAGACGCTCGTGGAGACCCTGGAGCCGTTCGTCCGATCGTGTCATCCGCCGCTCCTGGCCGAGGATCGCGTGCGCTTCGTCGGCCAGGCCGTGGCGGTGGTGGTGGCGGAGAGCCGCTACGTGGCCGAGGACGCGGCCCAGCTGGTCGAGGTCGAGCTGGATCCGCTCCCGCCGGTGGCGACGCTCGAGGAGGCCCTGGCTCCCGACGCCCCCATCGTCCACGACGGCTGGACGGACAACGTGGCGGTCCGGTTCACGGTGTCCACGGGCGATCCCGCGGCGGCCCTGTCCTCGGCCTATCTGGTGGTGGACGAGCGGTTCGAGGTCCAGCGCCAGGCGGGGCTGCCCCTCGAGACCCGCGGGGCGATCGGCCGCTACGACGACCGGACGGGACGGCTCACGCTGTGGTCGGCGACCCAGAACGCCCATCCCCTCCGCCGCGCCCTCGGCCGGGTCGCCGGCATCGACGAGGAGCGGATCCGGGTCATCGCCCCGGACGTCGGCGGCGGCTTCGGCGTCAAGGGGGTCCTGTACCCCGAGGACCTGATCGTCGGGCTCCTCGCGATCCGCCTCCGACGGTCCGTGCGGTGGGTGGAGGATCGGGTCGAGCACCTCCAGAGCGCGATCCACGCCCGCGAGCAGTCCCATCACATCCGCCTGGGCCTCGCGGCCGACGGGACGGTCCTGGGGCTCGTGGACCACTTCCTCGTGGACGCGGGCGCCTTCAACCCGCTCGGGATGGTGGTCCCGTACAACACGATCGCGCACCTCACGGGCCCGTACCGGATCCCCGCGATGGAGGCCGTGGGGACGTGCGTGATCACCACGAAGGTCCCCACCGCTCCCTACCGAGGAGCGGGCCGGCCGGAGGCGGTGTTCGCGTTCGAGCGGGCCATGGATCGGGCCGCTGCCCTGCTTCACCTCGATCCGGTGGAGCTGCGGCGCAAGAACCTCGTGCGTCCGGACGAGATGCCCTATCCGCTCGGGATCTTGTACCGGGACGGCGTGCCGGCCGTCCTGGACAGCGGCGACTACCCCGAGCTCCTCGGCCGCGCGACCGCGCTGATCCAGGGGGACGCCGCCGAGGCCGAGCGGGCCGAGGAGCGACGCCGCGGGCGGCTCGTGGGGACCGGCATCGCGGCCTACGTCGAGGGCACCGCCATCGGGCCGTTCGAGAGCGCGATGGTGACCCTGGAGCCCACGGGGACCTTCGCCGTCCGGGCGGGCGCCTGCTCACAGGGGCAGGGCCACGAGACGATCCTCGCGCAGGTCTGCGCGGACGCCCTCGGCGTGAGCCCGGACGCCATCGCCGTCACCGTAGGCGACACGGAGGGGCTCGAGCGGGGGTGGGGAACGGTGGCCAGCCGCAGCGCCGTGGTCGCCGGGAACGCGGTGGCCAACGCCGCATCCCGCGTCCGGAGCCGCATCCTGGAGGCCGCGGCCGACCTCCTCGAGACCGCGGCCGAGGACCTCACCCTCTCGGACGGGTCGGTCGTGGTGGTGGGGGCGCCCGACCGCTCGATCGCGCTCTCCGCCCTGGCCGAGCGCGTGGGGCAGCCGCTCGCGGAGACGGACCACTTCGAGCCGCCCACGGTCACCTGGGCGGCCGGCGTCCACGCGGCGTCGATCTCGATCGATCCGGCCACCGGCGAGCTGAAGATCCTCCGGTACGCCGTGGCCCACGACTGCGGCCCCGTGATCAACCCGACGATCGTCGAGGGGCAGATCCACGGCGGCGTCGCGCAAGGCGTGGCGGGAGCCCTGTACGAGGAGGTCGTCTACGGCGAGGACGCCCAGCTGATGAACGCCACGCTGGCCGACTACCTCGTGCCGACGGCGTCGGAGATCCCACCGATCCTGCTGGACCACCTCGAGACGCCGTCCCCGCTGAACCCCTTGGGGCTGAAGGGCGTCGGCGAGGGCGGCGCGATCCCGGTGGGGGCGGCCCTGGCGAACGCGGCCGAGCGGGCCCTCGCGTCCGGCGGGCACGACGTCGTGATCAGGCGGACCCCGCTCAGCCCGGCGTACCTGCGCTCGCTGATCGCCGGCGGGGCGTGAGTCGCGCGGGAGCTCAGCTCCACCGCTCGTCGATCGATGCCGCCTGCGCCACGGCGAAGGCCTCGCGGCAGTACGGGCACTCGAGCCGCACGTCCAGGAACCTGATGCCGTAGTCCACCGAGAACGACCGGCCGCAACGCGGGCACGTCACCCAGAAGATCCGGTTCATCGGCCCTCCAGGTAGGACTCGAGGTCGATCCGGTCCATGGCATCCTGCGGCACCCGGTTCATGTCCGGGATGGCCCGGTCGAGCGGTCGCGTGGCATCGATCAGCACCTTCCGATAACCCATCGAGGTCGTGAAGACGGTGGGGATGTTGTTGATCACGTCCACGTCCCGGGTCGGGTCCACGTTCACCAGCGCGGCCCAGACCACGTCCGACTCGTCGAAGACGTCGATCACGTCGTCCACCACCACCGCCACCTGGAACGTCCAGGACTCCTGGATCGCGGCAAGGGCCACCGCCTTGCCCTGGCCCTCCTTGGTCTTCCGGATGGACACGTAGCAGGCCAGGCGACCGCAGCCCGAGTACGGCAGGTGCACCGCCTGCACGATGTCGCCGAACCGGCGCCGGAGCGTGTTGAAGAGCGTCCCCTCCTTGGGGATCTGACCCACGGTGAAGTGGTCGTGGTGACCGGCGAACACGTCCTGCAGGATGGCATCGCGACGTCGCGTGATGGCCGTGACCTCCATCACCGGCCGGAGCGTCTGGGCCTGGTACTGGCGGGTGATGTCGCCGAACGGATCGGCGATCATCCGGACGCCCGGCGGCACCTCGCCCTCGATCACGATCTCGGCGTCCGCCGGCACCAGGAAGTCCGACCCCCACGTCTCGGACGGGACGAGCCGGAGGGGCTCGCGCAGGAACCCCCCGATCGTGGCGTAGTCGTCGGTGTCGTAGCTCGTGAGCCCCATCGTGCCGAGGAAGAAGCCCGGGTGGTGCCCGAGGATCGCCACGATCGGCATCCGCTCGTTGCGCTCCTCGTAGGTCCGCAGCGCCCGCTCCGTGTCGGGTGAGTGGATCGTGATCCGCAGCCGGCGGCGGTCCTCGAAGTCGTAGAAGGCCTTGATGAAGGAGGCGTTGTACGCGCCCGTGTCCGGGTCCTTCACCGCCAGCGTCATCGTGAGGCAGGGCCCGTAGTCCCCCTCCGAATGGATCACCATGGGGAACACGCGCGTGTCGACGTCCTCGCCGGCGGCCACGACCTCCTTCACCGGCGCCTCGTCCGGGGAGATGACCACGGGCTCCACGGGTTGCTGCTCGAGCCGGGAGAACTCCAGGCTGAGCGGAAGCTTGGCCTGCTCGCGCGGGAAGTCGAGGGCCATCGCGCACCGCTCCCGCGTCGCGAACGTGTTGATGAACACCGGCATGCTCGACGGCTGGCCCCGGAGGTCGAGCGGGTCCTCGAACAGCGCCGCCGGTCGTCGGCCTCGCCGGTTCAGGTGCTCCAGGACGGCGGTGACGTCGAAGTCGGCCGGGTTCACGCGCCGGCGCACCTTGACCAGGTCGTCCGGCGCCTCGCTCTCCAGCCGCTTGATGAACTCGTGGAGATCCTTGGCCATGGCTCCTCCCTGTCTACACGCCAACGGCGAGACCGCCGGACCGGGGGTCTGCGGCCGCCTCGAGCGCCTGCCCCTGGCGCAACGGGCCGAGCACCTGCTGCGCGGAGCGTAGCCCGAACCGTGGAACGCGCTCCACGGCCGCCACCTTGGTCCCGAGCTCGGCGACCTCGTCCCGGTCGAACCCCTCCTCGACCCGCACGCCCTCCCCGTCCGGCGTCCGCCCCCACCGCGGCGAGGTCACCAGATGCCCCGGACGGTCTTCCCCCCGAAGCACCTCGCGCAGCGCCTGCGCGTTCCACGGCATCTGGTTGTCCCCTCCCGGCGTCCCGCCGAGCAGCCGCCCTCGGGGGCCGTCCACCGCCCACAGGTGGAGCGTGAGCGCGGGCCGGCGCCCCGGGGCGGGCGCGTTGGGATGCCCCGGGCGGTCCGCGAAGCCCCGCCCCGCGCGGTTGCTCAGCACCAGGTCGAGGCCGGGGACCACGATCCCGCTCCCGAACTGCGGGTACGAGTTGGAGTGCAGCAGCACCACGGCGTTCCCCTCGGCATCGGCCGCACCGACCATGGACGTCCCGCCCGGCGGGCGAGGATCGGCCAGCGTGCCGCTCCGAGCTCGGATCGCGTCGTGCACCGCGTCCCAGGCCTCGCCGACCCCCCCGCCGAGCCGGGGGTCGGCCACCGCCGACAGGAGCGAGGGTCCGTGGGTGGGGGCCGGCGTGACGGACAGGCGGAGGCCGTTCAGCTCCGAGCCCACCGGCTCGCACCACTCGGCCTCGGCTCCCCGCAGGTCCTCGAGCTCGAGCACGCCGCCACGCGCGGCCACGGCGCCGACCACGGCCTCCCCGAGCTCCCCCCGGAACACGGCTCGCCCCCGCTCGGCGAACCCCTCCAGGACCCGGACCAGGCCGGGCAGGCGGACCACGTCGCCCGGGCCGATGGGCTCGCCGCCGGGCAGGAACGGACAGCCCTCCGGGTTCTCCGCCAGGAGCAGGTCTCGGCCAGCGCGGCGGCGACCGCCGCGTCGAACGCGTTCCCACCCCGGAGCAGCATGGACGCACCCACCGCCGCCGCCGCCGGAGCCGTCGCCGCGATCACGCCCAGGGCGCCTCGAGCGGTGACCCGTCGAGCCAGGAGCTCCCGGTCCGCCTCGCGGACGTCCACGTCGCTCACGTAGCGTCCGGCGACCGCCGGAACCCCACGAACTTCACCTGCGACAGGGCCTCCATCGCGTACCGCACGCCCTCCCTGCCGATCCCGCTCCGTCCGTAGCCGCCGAAGGGGTACACGTCCAGGCGGAACCGGGTCGACTCGTTGATCCACACCGCGCCGGCCCGGAGCCGCTCGCCGGCGACCATGGCCCGGTCCAGGCTGCGGGTGAAGCAGGACGCCTGCAGCCCGAGGTCGCAGTCGTTCGCGACGTCGATCGCCTCGTCCAGCGACCCGGCCGGGATCAGCGCCGCGACCGGGCCGAAGACCTCCTCGGTCAGCAGGAGCGATCCCTCCGGCAGGTCCCGGACGATCGTGGGGCCGAAGAGCAGGCCGTCGCTCCGCCCGTCGAGGACGATCGTGGCCCCGGAGGCCTCGGCCTCCTCGAGGAACCGGCACACGTGGTCCCGCCGGCGGGCGTGGACCAGCGGGCCGATGTCGGTGGCCGGATCCGCCGGATCGCCCACCACCAGCCGCCCCGCGGCCTCCACGAACCGGCGCTCGAACGCGTCGAACACCGACCGCTCCACGATCACGCGCTGCGCCGAGATGCACTGCTGGCCGCCGGCCGAGAAGGCGGCCTGGGCGATGCCGGCCGCCGCCAGATCCAGGTCGGCGTCGTCGCACACGATGTTGGCGGAGTTCGAGCCCAGCTCCAGGAACACCGGCTTCACGCCCGCGGTCCGGAGCACGGCCTCACCGGCCGCCACGCCGCCGGTCAGGCTGACCGCCCGCACCTGGGGGTGCCGGACCAGGCGGGCCCCCGTCTCGGCGCCGCCCGGGAGCACCGAGACCAGCCCGGCCGGGAAGGCGTCGGACAGCACCTCGGCGACCTGCAGGGCGATCACCGAGGCCTCGGGCGCCGGCTTCACCACCACCGCGTTGCCCATGGCGAGGGCCGGGGCCACCTTCTGCAGCAGGAGGTTCACGGGCGCGTTGAACGGCGTGATCGCCGCCACCACGCCGTAGGGCTCCCGGCGGGTGAGCCCCCAGCGCCGCTCGCCGCCCTCCACGGCGTCGAGCGGGATCGTCTCGCCCCGCATCCGCAGGATCTCCTCGGCGCACAGGCGGAGGAGGTCCACCCCTCGTCGCACCTCGACCTGGGACAGCCGCCGGGGCTTGCCCAA
>JBHGAT010000125.1:0-5737 GCA_041946645.1 Candidatus Velamenicoccus archaeovorus
CCGGCCCGAGCCTCGTGTTCGGCCGATCCGCCGAGGATCTCGTCCAGGATCAACCTGGCCTGCACCTCCAGCGCCGCCGGCACCCACAGATGGACCGGTCCCATCCGGTACGGTCCCTCGCCCTCGCCCTTGACGAGCACCGGGATCCCGTCGGCCTCGAGCCGCCCCTTGGCCAGGTACCCGTCGGTGATCGAGCCGGTGGAGTAGACGCGGACGAACTCGTCGTTGCCCATCGCTCGCATTGTCCACCCCAAGCAGGCGTTGCGACCGGGCACCAAGGCGGGGGCCGTCGAGACATCGACAATTGTCGATGTCTGGTGGTAGGCTTCCGTCGACCATCGAGAGGTGTCGATGAGCCCCCGGAGGCCGGGATGGTGAGGCAGATCGCGGTGGCGTCCCCCTCCGTCGCGCCCGCGGCGTGCTGCACGCCGCTCGCCGCGAGCGGGATGTCCGACGACGAGGCTGCGATCACGGCGGGCGTGTTCAAGGCGCTGGCCGATCCCCACCGGGTCCGGATCGTGAACCTGCTGGCCACGGCGAAGGAACCGGTGTGCGTGTGCGACCTGACGCCCGCCCTCGGCCTGTCCCAGCCCACGGTCAGCTTCCACCTGAAGAAGCTCGTCGGGGCCGGGCTGCTCCGACGGGAGCAGCGGGGGGTCTGGGCCTTCTTCTCGGTCGACCGACCGGCGTTGGCCCGCATGGGCTCCGTGTTCCGGATGGAGGAGGGAGCAGATGAGCGACGTCCGTGAGCAGGTGCGGCGGCACTACGCGAGCGCGGCCGAAGCGGTCGCGAGCGAAGCGGGGTGCGGGTGCGGCGACGGCTGCTGCGGCGCCCCACCTGAGGCCCGGCTGTACGCGCCCGAGGCCCTCCGGGAGGTTCCCCAGGCCGCTTCGCTGGCCAGCATGGGCTGTGGCAACCCCACCGTCGTGGCGGAGCTCCGCGAGGGCGAGGTGGTGCTCGACCTCGGCTCGGGCGGCGGGATCGACGTGATCCTGTCGGCCCGCCGCGTGGGACCCACCGGCAAGGCCTACGGGCTCGACATGACGGACGAGATGCTCGACCTGGCCCGCCGGAACGTCGCCGAGGCCGGCGTGGGCAACGTCGAGCTCCTCCGCGGCTACATCGAGGACGTCCCGCTTCCCGACGCGAGCGTCGACGTGGTGATCTCCAACTGCGTGATCAACCTATCGGGGGACAAGCCCGCGGTGTTCGCCGAGATGGCCCGGGTGCTCCGGCCGGGCGGGCGGATCGGGATCGCCGACATCGTCGCCGGGGACGAGCTCACGCAAGCGGAGCGTGCCGAGCGGGGGAGCTGGGCCGGCTGCATCGCCGGCGCCCTGTCCTTCGCCGAGTACCGTGATCATCTGGTCCGGGCCGGGTTCGAGGACGTCTCGATCACGCCGACGCATGAGGAGGCCGAGGGCATCTTCGGCGCGATCGTCCGGGCCACCAAGCCGGCGATCTGAGCGGAGGAGGGGGTCCTGAGGGCCCCCGGAGGGCGTCCGGGCGGCGCCGTCCGAGCGGGCCCCGCCCCGGGCCGTGGGGTAGCCTTGCCCCCGAGATGGGACGGCTCTTCGGCACGGACGGGGTCCGTGGCGTGTTCGGCGTGGACCTCACCACCGACCTCGCTCGCGACCTGGGGCGGGCCGCCGTGGCGGTCCTGCGCGATCGGTCCGACGAGCCCCTGACGCTGGTGGTGGGCCGGGACACCCGGGCCTCGGGGGTCCCCCTCGAGGCCTCCCTCGTCGAGGGGATCACGTCGGCCGGGGCCGACGTGATCCTGGCCGGAGTGCAACCGACCCCGGCCGTGGCGTTCCTGACCACCGACCTGAACGCGGCGGCGGGGGTCGTCATCTCGGCCTCCCACAACCCCGCCGACGACAACGGGATCAAGTTCTTCGGGCCCTACGGCTTCAAGCTCTCCGACGCGCTGGAGGACGCCATCGAGGCAGCCCTCGGTCGCTCGCCGAACGGAGCGGCGTCCCGGGGGCGGGTCCTGCCGCTCCCGGGCGGCGAGCGGAGCTACCTCGACCACCTCGCCTCGGCGGCGGAGGCGCCCCTCGACGGGCTGCGTGTGGTGGTCGATTGCGCGAACGGCGCGGCCTCCGAGGTGGCCCCGAAGGCGCTGCGGCGCCTGGGCGCCGAGGTGCACCCGATCTTCGATCGACCCGACGGCCGCAACATCAACGACGGGTGCGGAGCCCTGCACCCGGAGGTGGTGTCCCGCGCGGTGGTCGAGCTCGGCGCCGACGTCGGCATCGCGCACGACGGGGACGCCGACCGGGCGATGTTCGCCGACGCCGCCGGCAACGTGATCGACGGTGACCAGGTGCTGGCGGCGTCCGCGCTCGCGTTGCACCAGCAGGGGCTGCTCGAGGGGAGCACCGTCGTGACCACCGTGATGGCCAACCTGGGGTTCCACCGCGCGATGGAGGAGGCCGGCATCCGGGTGATCGCCACCAGGGTCGGCGATCGCTACGTGCTGGAGGGCATGCTCGAGGCGGGTGCCGTCCTGGGCGGCGAGCAGTCGGGCCACCTGATCTTCCGCCGGCACGCCACGACGGGGGACGGCGTGCTCACCGCGGTGCGGTTCCTGTCGCTCGCGGCGCGTCGGGGGTGCTCGGTCGCGGAGCTCGCCTCGGTGATGCGCCGGTTCCCCCAGGTGATGGAGAACGTCCGGGTGGCGCGCAAGCAGGATCTGGAGACCTCGGAGCCGGTGCTCCAGGCGATCCACGAGGCCGAGGCCGCGCTCGACGGGACGGGACGGGTGCTGGTCCGGGCCTCGGGGACCGAGCCGATCGTGCGCGTGATGGTGGAGGCCGAGACCGAGGAGGCCGCCCGGCGGCACGTGCGCGTGCTGGCCGGCGTGGTGGCGGCATCGCTGGGCGGCGCATCCGCCTAGCGGCGTAGGGGGTTCCCCCTTCACGACCGGGACCCACACTCCTGTTACCCTGGAGGCCCCATGTGCGGCATCGTCGGATACGTGGGGCCCGACGAGGCCCTTCCGATCATCCTCGCGGGTCTCCAACGCCTCGAGTACCGTGGCTACGACTCGGCGGGCGTGGCGCTGCTCGACGGGGATCTCGCCGTGGTCAAGCGGGCGGGCAAGCTGTCGGAGCTCGAACGGGCCCTGGAGCGGGCCGACCCCCCCACGGGGAGCGTGGGCATGGGCCACACGCGGTGGGCCACGCACGGCGAGCCGTCCGACCGCAACGCCCATCCGCATCTGGATTGCCGGGGGCGGATCGCCGTGATCCACAACGGGATCGTCGAGAACTTCACGGAGCTCCGCGAGGGCCTGGAGAAGCGCGGCCACAGCCTGGTCTCCGAGACCGACACCGAGTGCATCGCGCACCTGATCGAGGAGAAGGATGGCTCGCTCGCCGACGCCGTCCGGGCCACCGTGGCCGAGCTCGAGGGGGCGTACGCGATCGTCGTGCTGTCGCTCGGCGAGCCGGACGTGGTGGTGGGGGCCAAGGTCTCGTCGCCGCTCGTGGTGGGGCTGGGGGAGGGCGAGAACCTCCTCGCGTCGGACATCCCCGCGGTCCTGTCGCGCACCCGGCGGGTCATCCCGATCGAGGAGGGCCAGGTGGTCGAGGTCCGGGCGGACACCGTCACGATCACGGACTTCGACGGTCGGGTGCTCGAGCGCTCGCCCATCGAGATCGAGTGGGACGTGGCGCGAGCGCAGAAGGGCGGCTACGACCACTTCATGCTGAAGGAGATCCACGAGCAGCCCGCGGCGATCCGCGACACCCTGGTGGGCCGGGTCGGCCCCAACGGGTTCCTGTCGCTCGACGAGCTCCGGATCGACGCCGACGTCCTGCGCGAGGTCAGCAAGGTCTTCGTGGTCGCCTGCGGCACGGCGTTCCATTCGGGTCTGGTGGCCAAGTACGCGATCGAGCACTGGACGCGGCTACCCGTCGAGATCGAGATCGCCTCCGAGTTCCGGTACCGGGACCCGGTCCTGGGGCCGGACACGCTCACGCTGGCGGTGAGCCAGTCCGGCGAGACGATCGACACGCTCGAAGCCGCCCGGCACGCGGCGCGACAGGGCTCGCGGGTGCTGGCCGTGACCAACACCGTAGGTTCCTCGCTCACGCGCGAGGCGGACGGCGTGCTGTACACGCACGCGGGACCCGAGATCGGGGTCGCCGCGACCAAGACGTTCGCCACGCAGATGGTGGCGCTGCACCTCGCGGCGCTGTACCTGGCACAGGTCCGCGGCTCGATGTTCCCCGAGGAGGTGCTCGAGATCCTCGAGCACATGCACGCGCTCCCCGAGCAGGTAGAGGCGACGCTCCGGCTCGATCCGCAGGTGCGGGAGCTTGCCGATCGGCTCGGTCTGGCCAGCGACTTCCTCTTCATCGGCCGGCACGTGGGGTACCCGGCGGCGCTGGAGGGCGCGCTGAAGCTGAAGGAGATCTCCTACATCCATGCCGAGGGCTACCCGGCGGGCGAGCTCAAGCACGGCCCGATCGCCCTGGTCGAGCCGGGGGTGCCGGTGGTGGCCGTGGCCACGGCCTGCCACGTGTACCCCAAGGTGCTGTCGAACATCCAGGAGGTCCGGGCCCGGGGCGCCGAGGTCGTGGCGGTGGCCACCGAGGGGGACCGCGAGATCGACCGCTTCGCGCAGCACGTGCTGTTCGTGCCGGCCACCCCCGAGCTCCTGGCCCCGGTGGTGGTGACGCCCCCCCTGCAGCTGCTCGCGTACCACATCGCCCGTAACCGGGGTTGCGACGTCGACCAGCCCCGCAACCTGGCCAAGTCGGTGACGGTCGAGTAGCCGCGGCCGCGACGGGTCCGTCCTGAGGGCCGCCCCGGCCCGCCCGGGCTAACCTATGCCCCGTGGAGATCGTCGGGCTGGGCGTCGACATCTGCGAGGTCGCTCGGATGGAACGGGCCCTGGCCCGGCACCCCCGGATGCGGGAGCGGGTGTTCACGCCGGAGGAGCGCGCGTACTGCGACTCCAAGGCCCGGCCGGCCGAGTCGTACGCCGGCCGGTTCGCGGCTCGGGAGGCGGTGATCAAGGCGCTCGGGGGGTACCGGAGCAAGGGCTGGCAGGACATCAGCGTGGCCCGTCATCCGAGCGGGGCCCCCCGGATCGTGCTCGCCGGCAACGCCAAGCGGCGGGCCGACGAGCTCGGCATCGCGCGCGTGCTGATCACGTTCACGCACGAGCGCACCAACGCCGTGGCCCTGGCCGTGGCGGTGAGCGGATGAGGGCCGTGCTGACGCCCGCGGAGGCCGGCGAGCTCGACCGGGCCAGCCAGGCCCGGGGCGTGATGGCAGGGGCCCTGATGGAACGGGCCGGTCGGGAGGTGGCCCGGACCGGGGTCCAGGTGGCCGGCGGCGTGTACGGTCGGCGGGCCGTGATCGTGTGCGGCAAGGGCAACAACGGCGGCGACGGGCTGGTGGCCGCCCGGTACCTCGCCGGCTGGGGCCTGCGGGTCGCCGTCGTCCTGCTCGGGCCGGCCGAGGACCTCCGCGAGCCCGCCGCGACCAACGCCGCCCGCCTGTCGGAGGTGGACCTCCGGCCTCGCCCGTTCTCACCCGGCGTGCTGGCACGCGAGCTGGCCCGAGCGGACGTGGTGGTGGACGCGATCTTCGGGACCGGGTTCCGGGGCGTCCCCGAGAACGAGCACGCGGCGGCGATCGAGCTCGTGAACGGCTCGCCGGCGCCGATCGTCGCCGTGGACATCCCGTCGGGCGTGAACGGCGAGACCGGCCACGTCG
>JBHGAT010000126.1:0-8408 GCA_041946645.1 Candidatus Velamenicoccus archaeovorus
GTGATCGACGGGTTCTCGGACTTGCGGGCGATCTTGTCGACCTCGTCGATGTAGATGATCCCGGTCTCGGCCTTCTTGACGTCGTAGTCGGCCGCCTGGATCAGCTTGAGGAGGATGTTCTCGACGTCCTCGCCGACGTAGCCCGCCTCGGTGAGCGCCGTGGCGTCGGCGATGGCGAAGGGGACGTTCAGCATCTTGGCCAGGGTCTGCGCCAGCAGGGTCTTGCCGCAGCCCGTGGGGCCGAGGATCAGGATGTTGGACTTCTGGAGCTCGACCTCACCGTCCTTGGCCCCGACCTGGATCCGCTTGTAGTGGTTGTAGACGGCGACCGAGAGGACCTTCTTGGCCTGCTCCTGCCCGATCACGTAGTCGTCGAGGAACGCGTAGATCTCCTGGGGCTTGGGCAGCTCCTCGAGCTTCAGGTCCGAGGTCTCGGAGAGCTCCTCCTCGATGATCTCGTTACAGAGGTCGATGCACTCGTCGCAGATGTACACCCCGGGACCGGCGATGAGCTTCTTGACCTGCTTCTGGCTCTTCCCGCAGAAGGAGCACTTCAGCAGGTCGGAGTCACCCAGACGCCCCATCGTGCCCCCATGCTCCTCTCGACCCGAGCGGCCGGACCACCGCCCGGCCCCGCGGGTCTGATTCTACGAGCCCCCGGCAGCCGCTGCTGCAAGTTCGGGGTGTGCCTTGCGGCTGGAGATGACCTCGTCGACCACCCCGTACTCGACGGCCTCCTCGGCCGTGAGGATGTAGTCGCGGTCGGTGTCCTTGGCCACCTTCTCCAGGGGCTGCCCCGTGTGCTTGGCGATGAGCTCCTCGAGGAGCTTGCGGTAGCGCGTGATCTCCTTGGCCTGGATCTCGATGTCCACGGCCTGACCCTGGGCGCCGCCGTGCGGCTGATGGAGCAGCACGCGCGAGTGCGGCAGCGCGTACCGCTTGCCCTTGGTGCCGGCCAGCAGCAGCACGGCCGCGGCCGACGCCGCCTGCCCCATCACGATGGTCGACACGTCGGGCTTGATGTACTGCATCGTGTCGTAGATCGCGAACAGCGCGGTGATGTCGCCGCCCGGCGAGTTGATGTACAGGTTGATGTCCTTCTCGGGGTCCTCGCTCTCCAGGTGCAGGAGCTGCGCCATGATGAGGTTGCCCACGTTGTCGTCGATCGGCGTGCCGAGGAACACGATCCGCTCCTTCAGCAGCCGGGAGTAGATGTCGAACGAGCGCTCGCCGCGGCTGGTCTGCTCCACGACGACGGGAACGAGGTAGTCCTTGAGATCGCTCATGTTCCTTCCTCCGCTGGTTCGTGCTCGGGAGGCTCGGACGGTTGCTCGGCCTCGGCCGCTCCGGCGTCGTGGCCCTCCACCTCGGCATGCTCGACGAGGAGGTCGAGCGCCTTCGACCGGATGATATCACCGGCCAGTGTTACGACCTGACCGGTCCGCTCGAGCGTGGAGGCCACCTCCTTGGGGTCGCGGCCGAGCGCCGCGGCCAGCGACGCGATCTCGCGCCCCAGGTCCTCGGCCGTGACCTCCAGGTCCTCGGCCCGGGCCACGGCCTCGAGCGCGAGGTCGGCCCGGATCGCGCGGACGGCGTGGGCCCGCGCGTCCGAGCGGAACCGCAGCTCGTCGAAGCCCTGCGCCTCGAGCAGCTGCTCGAGGGTCATCCCGGCGCGCTCGGCGCGCTCGCGAGCGTGCTGGACCCGGTGCTCGGTCTCGTCGTCGACCAGGGTGTCCGGCAGGTCCACGTCGACCTTGTCCACCAGCGCCTGGAGCACCCGGTCGCGGATCTCGGCCTGGGCGGCGCGCTCCTTGGTGGCGGCGATCTGCTCGCGCAAGCCCTGCCGGAGCTCGTCGAGCGTGTCGAACTCCGAGGCCGTCTTGGCGAAGTCGTCGTCGGCCGCCGGGAGCTTCTTGGCCTTGACCTCCTTCACCAGGACCTGGAACGAGACCTCCTGCCCGGCGCGCTCGCCGGAGCGCTCGTCGAGCGTGGCGTTGAACTTCAAGATCTCACCGGCCCGCTTGCCCTCGAGCTCCTCGTCCAGCTTGCCGGTGAACTCGCCGGTCCCGACCTCGTACAGGTAGTCGGGGCGGGTGGCCTCGGGGACCTCCTGACCGTGGACCGTGGCGCGGAGGTCGATCACCACGTAGTCGCCCGAGCGCACCGGGTGCGCGACCGGCTCGAGCTCGGCGAAGCGCTCGCGCAGCCGGTCCACCATCTCGTCCACGTCGGCGTCGGTGACCTCGGTGGAGGGGCGCTCCACCCGCAGGCCCCGGTAGTCGCGCTCCTCGAGCTCGAGCCGCGGACGGACCTCGACCGTCGCGGTGAAGACCAGGTCCTTGCCCTCCTCGAACTGCTCGAGCTCGATGTCGGGATCGGCGATCGGCGCGAGCTCGTTGTCCCGGAGGGCCTCGCGGTAGTACTCGGGGACGGTGTCCTCGAGGAACTCGCCGAGCACCGCGTCCTTGCCGAGCTGGGCGTCGATGATCCGCCGCGGGACCTTGCCCTTGCGGAACCCGGGGACGCGCACCTGCTGCGCCACCTTGCGGTAGGTGCGGTCCAGGTCCTTGCCGAACCGATCGGCCGGGATCTCGACGGTGAGCTTGACCTTGTGCCTGTCGGTCTGTTCGACGGTGGTCTGCATCGGGACCCGAAGGGTAACGGAAATCGGACGTTGTGCTGCGTCGACACGGTGGCGCCGGACACGGCGTCGGGTACCGTGAGGGCCGTGCTGGAGGAGGAGCTGTCGTTCGCGAACGAGGTCGCCGACGAGGCCGCCCGGATCGCGCTCTCGTCCTTCGGCTCGGATCCGCGGGTCCGGCTGAAGCCCGACCGGACGCCGGTGACGGAGGCGGACGAGGCGATCGAGGCCATGGTCCGCGAGCGCGTGGCGGCGCGCTTCCCCGGCGACGCGATCCTCGGGGAGGAGGGCGGGGGGGCCGGGGACGGCTCGCGCCGGTGGATCGTCGACCCGATCGACGGGACCAAGAACTTCGCCGACGGGGTGCAGCTGTGGGCCACGCTCCTGGCCCTCGAGGTCGACGGCGCGCTCGTGCTCGGCCTGGTGAGCGCCCCCGCGCTGGGCGAACGCTACGAGGCGGTCCGGGACCAGGGGGCCCGGCTGAACGGCGAGCCGATCCACGTCTCACGGGCCGACCGGATCTCGCGAGCGTTCGTGTGCTATGCGGACGTCCACGAGTGGCTCGACGACCCCGCCGGCCCCGCGCTGCTCGAGATCGTCCGGAGCTCCCGCCGCAACCGTGGGTTCGGGGACTTCTGGGGCCACTGCCTGGTGGCGCGGGGGGCCGCCGACGTGATGTTCGAGCCCTCGCTGTCCACCTGGGACTACGCCGCCTGCCGGGTGATCGTGGAGGAGGCCGGCGGCACGATGACCCGCTTCGACGGCGGGCCCGTGGAGCACGGCGGCTCGGTCCTCACCAGCAACGGGATCCTCCACGACGAGCTGGTCGCTCGGCTCCGCCCGACCGCGCGGGGCTGACCAGGTCGAGCGCGGGCCCGAGCGGAGGCGCCCGCCCAGGTCAGGGCACGCGGCGCAGGGCCGCCTCGGCCGCCTCCACGGGCACCACGCGGCGCCGGTAGTTCCGCAGCGCGAACCGGTCGCAGGCGGTCTCGGCCGCCGACTTCCTCCCCAGCCGCTCCTTCAGGTACCAGTGCATCCACTCGTGGAGGTAGAGGAACCGCAGGACCTCCCGGGGCGTGCGGAACGTGACGCCCTCGGTCAACCAGATGAACCGCATCCCCTTGCCCGGCCGGCGCTTGGCCGCGTAGGGGACGATCTCGCCGAAGGGGAAGAACGGCTGGGGGACCTGGAGCACGATCCGACGCTCGTCGAACTCCGTGTACGCGGACAGGTGGGGCCGTTCCCGGTAGCGGAGGGGACGGACCACCACCCGGTAGCCGTCGGCCGGGGGCAGGCCGGACAGGGCCCACCGGACACGGTCCCTGGGCAGGTCTTCGAGCTCCGACACGATCCTCATGGAGGGAGCGTAGCGGGCGGCCGCGACACCGGTCGGGACCTCCGGAACGGATGGGGCGCAAGGATAATCTCAGCGCGCGCGCCGCTAGGACCGACGCCTCCGGAGGAGCCTCCTGGCCCATCGCCCTCGCGAGGCGGCGCGGAGCGCCTCGCAGCGCATCCACGCCCGCGTCCGCTCCGTCTCCGCGAACCGCTCGATCGGTTCGCCGGGGCGGGTCACGTCCCAGATCCCGTAGTACCCACGGCCACGGCCCAGGAGATACCGGCGACGGGTCGCCAGGCGGACCGCGGCAGCGCGGTCGGCGGCGCCGAGGTTGGCGCAGATGGTCGCCACGTGCCGGCGGACCGTGTCCAGGCCCACGCCCAGCTGCTCGGCGATCGCCTGGTCCGTCCGGCCGGCCGAGGCCAGCAGCAACACCTCCATCCGCCGCTCGGTGAGCACCACGTCGCGAGCCGCGGTGCGACGGCGCGTCGGCTCCCGCGTGACGAGCAGCGCGTCGGCGAACCGTTCGTCGATCACCACGTGGCCGGCCGCGACCAGCCGGACGGCGTCCAGGAGCTCCCCCGAGGCGGCCGGCTTGACCACCACGCCGCGGGCGCCGGCCCGGACCGCGTCCTCCAGCTCGGCCTCGTCGTCCTCCTCGGTCACCAGGAGGATCCGCGAGAGGGGGTGGCGCCGGGCGACCTCGCGGGTGAGCTCCGCCGGGCCGAGCTCGGCCCCCTCGGGGTCGACCAGGATCACGTCGGGCTCCTGGGCGGCGCTCTCGAGGTCGATCACGTCCTCGACCTCGCCGGGGACGGCCTCCGGCACGATCACGACGTCGACGGCACCTTCCAGCATGCGGACCAGATCCGGATCGGTCGGCTCGGAGCCTCCGGCGACACGGACCCTGATGCTTTCCCCCACGTGTCCTCCCGGTCGGCAGCCTCCGCACTGTCGGGGGGGACGGACGGGCCGCGCAATAGGATGAATGGAGGGATCACCCCTCCCCCGATCGACCTGCGGCGCCGAACGCGGAGCGCGCGCCTTCCTCAGAGCTGGTGGCCGGTCGCCTCGTGGGCGTCGCCGGCGCCTGCCGAGACCGACCTCCCACGTTCACCTTACCGACACCTCGCCCCGTATGCTGGACGGCAGGATGATCGAGCGGGTGCCCGAGGTGCTGTTCGTGTGCGTGCACAACGCGGGCCGGAGCCAGATGGCGGCCGCGCTCCTCGAGCGCCACGCCGGAGGGCGCGTGCACGTCAGGTCCGCCGGAACCACCCCGGCGGGCGAGATCGACCCGGGGGTCATCGCCGCGATGGACGAGATCGGGGTCGACCTGTGCGAGGAGCTCCCCAAGCGACTGACGACCGACCTGGTCGAGGCGGCCGACGTCGTCGTGACCATGGGGTGCGGCGATGCCTGCCCCGTCTTCCCCGGGAAGCGCTACCTCGACTGGGAGCTCCCGGATCCATCGGGCAGGACATCGGCCGAGATCCGCCAGATCCGCGACGAGATCGACCGCCGCGTGCGCAGCCTCGTCGCCGAGCTCGTGCGGACCAGCGTCTGAGCCGGTCCGTCGACCGCGGGCGGACCCATCGCTCGCGAGCTTCCAGGTGACGCGGTCGGGGCGGGCGGATTCGAACCGCCGGCCTCCTGCTCCCAAAGCAGGTGCGCTACCAGGCTGCGCTACGCCCCGCTCCGGTGGCCGGGTCCTCCCCCACGCCGTGGTCCACGTCGAACAGCCGGGCGGTGGCGCCCTCCTCCGTGAGGGCGAACGCGTACAGGCCGGTCGCGTCCTGCGCCCGCGCCACCTCCCGCGCGGGCGCCACGACCGCGTGGGCCCGGCGGAGCGCGCCCAGGTCCCGGACCGCCACCAGCAGATGGGCCAGGCCGGTCGAGACCATCTGCGGTGGGAGCTCGGGGTGGAGCTCGTCCGGCGTCAGACCGATCGCGGCTGCGACCGTCGCCCGGTCCTCGACCGGCTCGCCGAACGTCGGCGGGAGCTGCCGCATCCGCGCTCGGCCCGCCACGACGTCCACCTCCACGGGGATCTCCCCGGCGGCCACGACCTGGGTGACCGCCGGGGACACGCGCCCCTCCGAGACCAGGACGAACGCCGTCCCGAGCGTCGGGTGGCCGGCGAACGGCAGCTCGGCCGCCGGCGTGAAGATCCGCATCGCGTAGCGGTCGCCGCGGGCCTCGGTCACGAACGTGGTCTCCGAGAAGCCGATCTCGCGGGCCAGGGCCTGCATGGACGCGTCGTCGAGCCCGGGGGTCTCGGGGACGACGCAGAGCTGGTTGCCCTCGAGCGGCCGCTCGCAGAACACGTCGACCAGGCGGAACGGGACCCGCATCAGCGAGAGCGCTCGAGCTCGGCGAACGCGCCGTCCAGCGTCTCGACCGCGCGCGCGGCGTCGTCCTCGGTGATCGTGAGCGGCGGCGACAGCCGGAGCACGTTGCCGTACAGCCCGCCCCGGCCGATCAGCAGCCCGCGCTCGCGCGCCGACTCCATCACGCGGTCGGCGCCGGCCGGGTCGGGCTCGCGGGACGTGCCGTCCGACACGATCTCGACGCCGAGCATCAGCCCCTTGCCACGGACCTCGCCGACGACCTCGTACCGGTCCTCGAGCGGCTTCAGCCCGCGCATCAGGAACGCCCCCATCTCGTAGGCGTGCCGCTGGAGGTCGCGCTCGAGGACGTTCTCGAGGTTGGCCAGCGCCCCGGCGGTGGAGACGGGGTTCCCGCCGAAGGTCGAGATCGAGTTGGCGCGCAGGGACTCCACCATGTCGGTCCGCCCGACCACCGCGCCGATGGCCAGACCGTTGCCGAGCCCCTTGGCCACCACGATCGCGTCGGGGCGCACGCCGTAGGACTCGATGCCCCAGAAGGCCTCACCGGTCCGGCCGAACCCGGTCTGCACCTCGTCGGCGATGAACGGGATGCCGAACCCGTCCAGGATCCCCTTCACGATCTGGAAGTACTCCTGGGGCGGCGTGACGAACCCACCGACGCCCTGGATCGGCTCGGCGATCATCGCCGCCGGCTCGCCGGTGGTGGTGGTGGTGATGACGTTCCGCAGGTCCTCGGCGCAGGCGACCCCGCACGTCGGGTACGACAGCTTGAGCGGGCACCGGTAGCAGTACGGCTCGATCGCGTAGGAGACCTTGAGCGGCGTGAAGGACGTGGCCGCCCACCCCTTGTTGCCCGTGATCCCGACCGCGCCGAACGAGCGGCCGTGGTACGAGTTGCGCAGCGCGACGATCTCGTTGGAGCGCCGCCAGGACGTCGCGAACAGCAGCGCCGACTCGATCGCCTCGGTCCCCGAGCTCACGAAGAACGCCTTGGCCGGGTGATCGATCGGCGCGAGCTCGACGAGCTTCTCCGCGAGCTCGATCTGCGGGCGGATCAGGTACAGGGTGGACGTGTGCGTGATCCCGCTCCCGATCTGCTCGGTGAGCGCCTGCACCATCCGCTCCATCAGGTGGCCGGAGATCGTCGTGACGATCCCGCCGAAGAAGTCCAGGTACTCGCGGCCCGCGCCGTCCCACACGCGGGTGCCCTCACCCCGGACCAGCTCGATCGGCTGCTCGTAGTAGAGGAGCATCCACGACGGGAGGACCTTGCGATGGCGCTCGAGCAGCTCGGCCGCGTCGTCGGACATGGCAACCCACCCCCTTCGCTCGGCCCGGAGGATAGCGCCGGGCGCTCGTCGCCGGAGGGGTCGTCGGACGGTCCGGCCCCGGGCCGAACCGCGCCCCCACGGTACATTGGCCTGCGTGGGGGGTGACACGGAGTCGGGGCGGACGGCCCCGTCGGCGATCCGGATCCGGTGGCCGAGCCGCTGAGCCGGAGGCCCGCCGAGCCGACCCGCTACCGGCACGGGGCGATCAAGGTCGCGCCGCTCGCCGTGGCCGTGGCGGGGTTCGGCGTCTCGTTCGGCGTGCTGGCGCGCTCGGTCGGGATGGGCTGGCTCGCGCCGATCGTCATGTCGGCCACGACCTTCGCCGGGTCGGCGCAGTTCGCGGCCGTCTCGATCCTCGGCTCCGGAGGCACGGTGGCCGCGGCCGTCCTGGCGGCCGTCCTGCTCAACGGACGGTACGGACCGATCGGCGTGACGGTGGCGCCGTCGCTCGAGGGCCCGTGGTGGTCCAGGCTCCTCCACGCGCAGCTGGTCGTGGACGAGTCCTGGGCGGTCGCCGCCGAGGGTGACGGCCGGTTCGACCGGCGGATCCTCGTCGGCGCGGGGCTCCTCCTGTACGCGGCGTGGGTGCTCGGCACCACGGTCGGGGTCCTGGCCGGCCAGGTCCTGGGCGACCCGAACGCGATCGGGCTCGACGCGGCGTTCCCCGCGCTGTTCCTGGCCCTGCTGCTGCCCCAGCTCCGGTCGAGGACGGCCGTCGCGGCGGCCGTCCTGGGCGGTGCCATCGC
>JBHGAT010000127.1:0-5672 GCA_041946645.1 Candidatus Velamenicoccus archaeovorus
CTCCCCCCGGAACCCAACGCCGCCGCCGCTTGCCAGGCGGTCTGCTCGCTCGGTACAAAGGAGTGCCAACGAGCGAAGGACCTCCGTGCCCACGACGACCTCGCCCCGCCCGCTCGCCGCGGTGGTCCTGGCGGCGGGCAAGGGCAAGCGGCTGAAGTCGAGCCTCCCCAAGGTGCTGCACCCGGTGTGCGGACGCCCGCTGCTCTGGCACGCGCTGCGGAACGCGCTCGCGGCCCGGCCCTCGAGGATCGTGATCGTGGTCGCGAACGGCGCCGAGCGGGTCGAGGAGGCCGTGCGCTCGTGGGGCATCGTGCCCGAGCCGGTGTTCGTGCACGAGGGCGAGCCGCTCGGGACCGGCCACGCCGTGCTGGCCGCGGAGCGGGCCGTGGGGCGCGTCGCCGAGGTGCTGGTCGTGGGGGGCGACTTCGACCCGGTCGGCCCCGATGACGTCCGGCGGCTGCTCCGGACGCACCGCCGGACGGGCTCGGCGGCATCGATCCTGACCGCCGACGTGGACGAGCCGGGCGGCTATGCCCGGATCGTCCGCAAGGGGACCCGCCTCCTCGAGATCGTCGAGGGCACCGACGCCCCGCCCGAGCTCCGGAAGGTGCGCGAGGTCTCCACGCTCGTGTTCGCGTTCCGGCGCGAGGACCTGTTCGAGGCGCTCCCGCTCGTGGGGCGCGACAACGCGCAGAAGGAGCACTACCTGAACGAGGTTTTCCCGATCCTGCTGGCCAAGGGCGAGCGCGTGTCGGCGGTCAAGGTCGACACCGGCGGGATGATGGGGCCGAACTCCCGCCGCGACCTTGCCCGCCTCTCCGCCTTGCTGCGCGACCGGATCAACGAGCGGCACCTCGCCAACGGCGTGACGATCCTGGACCCGCCGAGCACGTTCATCGACGCCGAGGTCCGGATCGGCCGGGAGACCACGGTCCTGCCGGCGACGTTCCTGGAGGGATCCACCCGGATCGGAGCCGGATGCGCGATCGGCCCGGCCACCCGGATCGTCGACTCGCGGATCGGCGACGAGGCCTCGGTCCAGTTCTCGGTGGTGCGGGGGTCGAGGATCGGACCTCGCGCCGACGTCGGGCCGTACGCCTCGATCCGGCCGGGGACCGTCCTCGACGAGGGCGCCAAGGCGGGAACGTTCGTGGAGATCAAGGCGTCCCGCGTGGGGAAGGGGTCCAAGGTGCCCCATCTCGCGTACGTGGGCGACGCCACGATCGGCCGGGGGACCAACGTCGGCGCGGCCACGGTGACCGTGAACTACGACGGGTACGCGAAGCACCGCACGGTGATCGGTGACGAGGTCAGGATCGGTTCGGATACGATGCTCGTGGCGCCGGTCGAGGTGGGCGATCGCGCGGTGACGGGAGCCGGGTCGGTGATCACCAAGGACGTGCCGCCGGGCGCGCTCGCCGTCGAGCGGTCCGAGCAGCGGATCGTCGAAGGCTACCGCGATCGCAAGGATGCCGAGGCCAGGGCGAAGGGGGAACGCTGACGATGGAGATCGTCACGAAGAAGCGGATGATGCTGTTCTCCGGGACCACGCATCCCGCGCTCGCCGCCGAGATCGCCGATCACCTGGGCATCAAGCTCTCCCCGTGCAAGCTCACGCGGTTCGCGTCGGGGGAGATCTACGTCCGCTCCGAGGAGAGCGTCCGAGGGTGCGACGTGTTCGTGATCCAGACCCATGCCGACCCCGTGAACGAGTCGATCATGGAGCAGCTCGTCCTGCTCGACGCGATGAAGCGGGCCAGCGCCAAGCGGATCACCGCCGTGGTCCCGTACTACGGGTATTCGCGCCAGGACAAGAAGGGCCTCGCGCGCGAGCCGATCTCTGCCAAGCTGATCGCCGACCTGCTGTCGGTGGCGGGAGCCGACCGGGTGATCTCGGTCGACCTGCACAGCGGCCAGATCCAGGGGTACTTCGACTTCCCCTTCGACCACCTGACGGCGCTGCCGATCCTCTCCGACTACCTCACCAACGTGCTCGGGTTGCACGACGAGGACGTCGTGGTGGTGGCGCCCGACGCCGGCCGGATCAAGACGGCCGAGAAGCTCCGCGAGTACCTCCACGCCGATCTCGCGTTCCTCTACAAGCGGCGCTCGCGCAAGGAGGCCCACAAGATCGAGGAGATGGCGGTCGTCGGCGAGGTCGACGGCCGCCCCTGCATCCTCGTCGACGACATGATCGACACGGCCGGCACGGTGGCCAAGGGCGCCACGGCGCTCGCGCAGCAGGGGGGCGGCCCCATCTACGCGGCGGCCACCCATCCCGTGCTCTCGGGCAAGGCCGTGCAGCTCCTCGAGGAGGCCCCGATCGAGCAGGTCGTGGTGACCAACACGATGCCGATCCCGGAGGAGAAGCGGTTCGGCAAGCTCCGCGTCCTGTCGATCGCCCCGCTGATCGGCGACGCGCTCCGGGCCGTGTTCGAGGACACGAGCGTCTCCGAGATCTTCCGCGGCGACAACCAGGTGTAGGCCGGTACACTGTCCGGCCGGAGGTGCCTCGATGGCGGAACAGAAGCTCCAGGCGGAGAAGCGGGAGGGGAGCGGCAAGGGTGTGGCTCGGAAGCTCCGGGCCGCCGGCCGCGTGCCCGCGATCCTCTACGGGCACGGCATGGAGTCGATGCCCCTGTCGGTCGACGCCAAGGAGCTGTTCCACATCCTCCACACGGGGGCCGGCGGCAACGTCCTGATCGACCTGCTGGTCGACGGGCAGGACCACCTGGCCCTGCCGCGCGAGATCCAGCGCGACCACGTCCGGGGCAAGCTCCTGCACGTGGACTTCCTGGCGGTCCGCCGCGACGTGAAGGTCACGGTCGACGTGCCGATCCAGGTCGTCGGCGAGTCGCCCGGCGTCAAGTCCGGCGGCGTGCTCGAGCACCACCTGTGGGACCTCCACGTCGAGTGCCTCCCGCAGGACGTGCCGGACGCGATCGAGGCGGACATCTCCGAGCTCCAGGTCGGCGACTCGCTCAAGGTCGGCGACCTCGAGGCGCCGGACGGGATCACCATCCTCACCTCCGGGGACGAGAGCGTCGTCGCCGTGGTCACGCCGCAGGCCCGCGTGGTCGAGGAGGAGGCCGAGGCCGCGGCCGCGGAGGAGGCCGCAGGCGCGGCGGCGGAGGAGGCCGGGCAGGCCGCCGAGGCGTCCGCCGAGGAGGGCGGCGAGGGCTAGCCGGCCCCCGGCGTTCGCGCCGAGCCGGAGCGGTCCGCCGCTCGCCCATGAGCACCTGGCTCGTCGCGGGACTCGGGAACCCCGGGGACCGCTACGCGCGGACCCGCCACAACCTCGGCCGGATGGTGGTCGATGAGCTCGCCGACCAGGCCGGTGAGCGGTTCCGCAAGGCCCGGTTCCTGCCGCTCGAGGTGGCCGACACCCGGGAGGGAGACGATCGCGTCCTCCTGGCCCGATCGCAGCGCTACTACAACGAGTCGGGGCCCGTCTACGCCTCGTTCGCGAGGAAGCAGGGCGTCGGCCCCGACCACGTGATCGCGGTGCACGACGACCTCGACCTGGCCTTCGGGGGTCTGCGCGTGAAGGTCGGCGGGTCGACCGCCGGCAACCACGGCCTCGACTCGCTCGTGGCCGGCCTGCGCACCCCGGACTTCTACCGGGTGCGGCTCGGCATCGGGCGCCCGCCCGGCCGCCAGGACCCGGTCGACTACGTGCTGGAGCCGTTCCCCACGCGGCTCGAGGCGGACGTGGCCATCCTCGTCGGCGACGGAGCGGACGCCGTGCGCTCGCTGGTCGCGGACGGTCTGGGCGCCACCCAGGACCGGTTCAACCGGTCCGGCCCTCGCTGAGCGCGGTCCCGCTAGACTGGATCGGAAGGCCCCGTCGCCTCGCGACGAGGCCTCTTCGCGCTGTCCGGAGGAGCCGTGCTGCAGTCCGTGCTGGACGTCTTGATCGGGTCGGAGCCGTTCGAACGGCTCCTGGTGGAGCGCGCCCGCCCCATCGTGGCCCGGGCCGAGGCCGGCGTCGACGCCCTGCTCGCCGCGCTGGCCCGCGCGCTCGAGTCGCCGGTGCTCGCCGTCACCCCCGGCCCGCGCGAGGCCGAGATCCTGGCTCGCGGCGTCGGCGCGTTCCTGGGACCCGAGCGCGCAGCCCTGTTCCCCGCGTGGGAGGCCCTGCCGTACGAGGGGATCAGCCCCAGCCCCGAGACCGCTTCCCGCCGGGCCGAGGCGGCCCGGGCGCTCCGCCGGGCCCGGGGGCCGTTCGTGCTGGTGACCCCGGCGCACGCGGCGCTCACCGGGCTGGTGCCCTCGATCGGCCAGCACGACCCGCTGGTCCTGGCCGCCGGCGCGACCGTCGCCTCGGACGGCCTGGCCGAGCGGCTGGTCGACCTCGGCTACGTCCGCTCGGAGGTGGTCGAGCACCGGGGCGAGTTCGCCCTCCGCGGGGGCATCGTCGACGTCTTCCCGGGCACCGCCCGGCGGCCCGTGCGGCTGGAGCTGTTCGGCGACGAGGTCGAGTCGCTGCGCGAGTTCGTCCCCGCGACCCAGCTCTCCACCGACCGGGTCCACCAGGTCGAGATCCACCCGGTCCGCGAGCTGCGCGCCACGCCCGAGCTCCGCGAGCACGCCGAGCGCCTGGCCCCGCGTGTACGCGACCGGTTCCGCGACGCGCTGACCCGGTTCGCCGACGGGCTCCTGTTCGAGGGGATGGAGGGGCTCGCGCCGCTGCTGTTCGACCGGCTGCCGACGATCGCCGACCTGCTGCCGCCGGGGTCGTGGACCGTGCTGGCGCAAGCCCGGCGGACGCTCGACCGAGCCCGGCAGGCCGTGGACGAGGCCACGCAGCTCGCGGAGGCGTCCGGGTGGCCCGGCCCGGCCGCGCTCCGTCCGCTCGAGGAGGCCCTGGGCGAGCGGACCCGGCTCCATCTGTCCGAGTTCGCCGAGGGCATCGACCTCGGGCTCGAGGGGTGGGGGACCGCGCAGGGCAACGCGCCGGAGCTGGCCCGGCGCCTGACCGAGCTGGCGGCGCGCGGGTACCGCGTCGTGGTGACCGCAGCCGGGCACGGCAGCCTCGAGCGGGCCCGCGAGGTGGTGACCGAGCACGGCCTCGAGCTGGACGGCGACCGGCACGCGACGGCCGAGGCCGACCTGGCCGGCGGGTTCGTGTTCGCCCCGGGCAGGCTCGGGGTGGCCACCGAGGAGGACCTGTTCGGGAGCCGCCGGCACACCCGCGCGGCGCCCCGGATCACCCGTCGGCGGGCCGACGCGCTCGCGCTCGAGCTGCAACCGGGCGACTTCGCCGTCCACCGGGTCCACGGGGTCGGCCGGTTCGTCGGCGTGCAGCGCCGGGCCGTGGCCGGCGCCGAGCGCGACTACCTGGTCCTGGAATACGCGGCCGGGGACCGTCTCTCGGTCCCGACGGACCAGGTCGGCATGGTCGCGAAGTACCTCGGCGGGGAGGAGCCGCGGCTGACGCGCCTGGGGACCAACGACTGGGTCCGCACCACCCGCCGGGTCAAGCGGGCGGTCAAGGACATGGCCGGCGAGCTCGTCCGCCTGTACTCGGTGCGGATGAGCGTGGAGGGGCACGCGTTCGGCCCCGACACGCCGTGGCAGCGCGAGATGGAGGACGCGTTCCCGTACGAGGAGACCCGCGATCAGGTCTCGGCGATCGACGAGGTCAAGCGCGACATGGAGCGACCCAAGCC
>JBHGAT010000128.1:0-5654 GCA_041946645.1 Candidatus Velamenicoccus archaeovorus
GCCTACCGCGTGGGGGCCGGGCTGGTCTCCGTGGCGGTGCCGGAAGGCATCCTGCCCGTGGTCCAGGCTCGGCTCCGCGAGACCACGTTCATCCCGCTGCCGGAGACCCCCGAGGGCACGGTGGCGGCCTCGATCGAGCGGCTCGAGCAGGGGCTCGAGGCGGCCGACGCGGTCGCGATCGGTCCGGGGATGACCACGCGGGAGGAGACCGCAGCCTACGTCCGCACGTTGGTGCGCTCGAGCCCGGCCCCCCTGGTGGTGGACGCCGACGGCCTGAACGCCTTCGTCGGGCGCGTCGGCGAGCTGGCCGACCGCCGGTCCGACGCGGTGCTCACGCCGCACGCCGGCGAGTTCGCCCGCCTGGCCGGGATCACCGCCCGCGAGGTCGGCGCGGACCGGCTCGGCCATGCGCGCAAGCTCGCGGGGGACACCGGCGCGACGGTGCTGCTCAAGGGCAGCCGAACCGTGATCGCGGAGCCCGACGGGCGTGTGCGCGTGAACACCACCGGGGGGCCCTTCCTGGCCACCGGGGGTACCGGCGACGTCCTGACCGGGATGATCGCGGGGCTCCTCGCGCAGGGCGTCGCGCCGCCCGATGCCGCGGCCTCGGCGGCGTACCTGCACGGGCTGGCCGGGCGACGGGCCGCCGAGGTTTCCGGGGACGGCACGACCGCCGGCGACGTGCTGGAGGCCGTGGCCCCGACCGTCACGGAGGTCCGGGGCACGTGAGCCGCGGAGGCGTCGCCGGGTGATGCGGTACCGCCCCACCGTGGTCGAGGTCGACCTCGACGCGATCCGCCACAACGTCCGGCTGCTCAAGCCGGCCGACGCGGAGCTGATGGCCGTCCTCAAGGCCGATGCGTACGGTCACGGCGACGTGCCGGTGGCCCGCGCGGCGCTCGAGGCCGGCGCGACCTGGCTCGGGGTGGCCCTCGTGGAGGAGGGCATCGCCCTGCGGGAGGCCGGGATCGACGCGCCGGTGCTCGTGCTGTCGGAGTTCCCCGTGGGCTCGGAGAAGGAGGCGCTCTCCCACGCCCTCACCCCGACGGTGTACAGCGAGCCGGGGGTGGCGGGGGTGGCCGACGCCGCGTCGGCGATGGGCCGCCCCGTCGGCGTCCACCTCAACGTCGACACCGGGATGCATCGGGCCGGCGTGTGGCCCCCGGAGGCGGCGGTCGCGCTCGCCGTGCGGATCGTGGAGGCCGGGCTCGAGCTCGAGGGCGTCTGGACCCACTTCGCGTGCTCCGAGGAGGACCGCGACGGCACGCTGCGCCAGCTCGACCGGCTGCGCGGGACCCTGGAGGCGATCCGTGCGGCCGGGCTCGAGCCGCGATGGACCCACGCGGCCAACAGCGCGGCGGTGATCCTGTACCCCGAGACCCACCTCGACCTGGTCCGGACGGGAGCCGCGATCTACGGGATCGACCCGGGTCTGGGGATCGGACCGCGGTTCGGCCTGCGACCGGCGCTCACGTGGCGCTCGGCGGTCACGCTCGTCCGCCGCCTCTCGGCGGGGGAGCGGATCTCGTACGGCTGGCGGTATGCGCTCGAGCGGGATGCCAACGTGGCCACGGTGCCCGTGGGGTACGAGGACGGGTACGCGCGTGGACTCTCCTCGAACGCCGACGTCCTCATCCGGGGACGCCGGTACCCCGTGGCCGGGACGGTGACGATGGATGCGATCCTCGTGGACTGCGGTGACGACGAGGTCGCGGTGGGCGACGAGGTGGTCCTGGTGGGGGAGCAGGGTGGTGAGCGGATCACCGCCGAGGAGCTCGGCGCGCACCTCGGCACGATCGGCTACGAGATCGTGACGGCCATCTCCGAGCGCGTGCCCCGGGAGTACCGCGGATGAGCCGGCGGCGCACCGCCCTGGTCACCGCGGGGCTGGCGGCCGGCGTCGTCGCCGGCGGTGCCGTGGGCAAGGTCGTCCTGGCCCGCCGCCGGAGCGATCCGGAGGCCCACGAGCCGCTCTCGATCCTGCCGCCCGACGTGCTCGAGGCGGTGGAGTCGTTCGACGGCACCCGGCTGGCCGTCCGCGCGGCCGGGGATCCGGGCCGACCGACGATCGTGTTCGTGCACGGGTTCAGCCTGGACATGACCACCTGGCACTACCAGTGGACCGGCCTGTCCGAGCGGTTCCGGTGCGTGCTGTTCGATCTGCGCTCCCACGGCCGGAGCGAGGCCGCGCTGAGCGGTGACCTCTCCGTGGAGGCGATGGGTCGCGACCTGGCCGCGGTGCTCGAGCGGGTCGCTCCCGGTCGGGCCGTGGTCGTCGGGCACAGCATCGGCGCGATGTCGATCCTGTCGATGGCGAGCTCCCGCCCCGACCTGCTCGAGCGCTCGGTGGCCGGCACGGCGTTCGTGGGGGCGGCGGCCTCGGACCTGCTCCGCGGGGCCATGGGCTCGGTGACGCAGCTGCTCCGGCCGCGGCTGGGCTCGCTGACGCAGGCGGCGCGGCGGGTCGACCGGTTGCGCCGGTACGTCCTGTCGGTACCGACCGACGTGGCCGGGCTGGTCGCGCGGATCACCCAGTTCGGGCCGGATGCCTCCCCGCACCTCGTGAGCTACGTGGTCGGGCTGGCGGCCCGGGCGCCGGGCGCCGTGTGGACCGACGGCCTGGCCGGGCTGATGGGTGTCGACCTCCGCGACGCGCTCCGCCGGGTGACGGTGCCCTCGCTGGTGATGGTGGGCGAGCACGACCGGGTGACCCCGCCGTCGTCGGCCGTGCTCATGGCCGGCGAGCTGCCCGACGCGCGGCTCGCGGTGATCGAGGCGGCCGGCCACATGGCCATGCTCGAGCGGCACGAGGACGTGAACGAGCGCCTGGGGGCCTTCGTCGAGGAGGTCCTCGGGGGGCGGTCCGCCCGGGGGGTCGCCGGCGACGTGGGGGCTCCTCCGAGCGGCCGGAGGTCTCGATCGTGATCACCGCGGTGGGGGGGATCCGGGTGGGCCACGCCACGGACCCGGACGGCCTCACCGGCTGCACCGTGGTCCTGTGCCCGGCGGGGACGGTGGGGAGCGGCGAGGTCCGCGGGGGCGCGCCGGCCACCCGTGAGACCGACCTGCTCCGTCCGGGCATGCTGGTGGACGAGGTCCACGCCGTGCTCCTCACCGGGGGGAGCGCGTTCGGCCTGGCCGCCGCGGAGGGTGTGATGCGCTACCTGGAGGAGCGGGGGGTGGGGTTCCCCACCGGCGTGGCCGTGGTCCCGATCGTCCCCGCTGCGGCCCTGTTCGACCTCGGGGTGGGGGACCCCAAGGCCCGGCCCGGGCCGAGCGAGGGGTACGCGGCGTGCGACGCGGCCTCGGAGCACGTGGCCGAGGGCTCGGTTGGGGCCGGCACCGGGGCGACCGTGGCCAAGCTCTACGGATCGGAGCGGCAGGTGAAGGGCGGGGTGGGGACGGCCTCGGCGCGGGAGGACGGGCTGGTGGTCGGCGCGCTCTTCGCCGTGAACGCCGTGGGCGAGGTCCTCGCCGAGGACGGGACCCCGATCGCCGCCGCCCGGCCCGGCCCCGAAGGCACCGAGCCGGGGGCAGAGCCGCCGTGGCCCCCGGGGCCGTGGACCAACACGATCATCGGCGTGGTCGCCACGAACGCCCGGCTCACCAAGGAGCGGGCCCACCTGCTGGCGATCGCGGCGCACGACGCGGTGGCCGAGGTGGTCCGGCCGGCGCAGACGCTGTGGGACGGCGACACCGTCTTCGCCCTGGCCACCGGCGAGCGCGAGGCGGCGCAGGACGAGGTGGAACGGCTGACCGGGGCGGCCGTCCGCGAGGCGATCCGGCGCGGGGTCACGACGGCGACGGGCATCGTCGGCGCCCCGGCCGCGGGGGAGGTCGGATGAGGACGCTCGAGGAGGCCGGGCGCGAGGCCTCGACGTGCACGCGGTGCCGACTCGCGCAGGGACGGACGCAGGTCGTCTACGGGGTCGGGAGCCCCACCGCCGACCTGATGTTCATCGGCGAGGCTCCCGGGTACCACGAGGACAAGCAGGGGGAGCCGTTCGTCGGCGCGGCCGGGCAGCTGCTGAACCGGATGCTGTCCGAGATCGGCATCTCCCGGGACGATGTCTACATCAACAACGTGATCCTGTGCCGGCCACCGGGGAACCGTGACCCCTATCCCGACGAGGTGGAAGCGTGCTCACCCTGGTTGCGGGAGCGGATCTCGCTGATCGACCCGCGGGTGATCGTCACCCTCGGCAACTGGGCCACGCGCTTCATCCTGGACAGGCAGGTCTCGATCAGCCGGGTCCGCGGGCAGCGGTTCACCGTCGACGGCCGGCTCGTGATCCCGACGTTCCATCCCGCCGCGATCCTGCACGGCGGCGGCGAGAGCTCGTCGCAGATGACGGCGCTCCGCGCGGACTTCCAGGAGATCCGCGCGGCGCTGGCCGAGGCGCCCCCGCCGGTGCCGCAGGAGCAGCTCGGGCTGTTCTGATGCGGCTCGAGCTCTCCGCCCCGACCGCCGAGGACACCCGCGCGATCGGCCTGGCCCTGGCGCCGCTCCTGCGCCCCGGCGACGCGGTGGCCCTCACCGGCGAGCTCGGTGCCGGGAAGACCACGCTGGTGCAGGGTGCGGCGCGGGGGATGGGGTTCGAGGGGCGCGTGGTGTCTCCCACCTTCACGCTCGTGCGCGAGTACCAGGGTCGCGACCTGCGCCTGTTCCACGTGGACGTGTTCCGGCTGGAGCGGGTGCAGGACGTGCTCGACCTCGGCCTGGACGAGATGCTGGCGGAGGGAGGCGTGCTCTTCGTGGAGTGGGGGGACGCCGTCGAAGGCCTCCTGCCCGAGGCCCACCTGCTGGTGAGCCTCACCCTCGCCGGCGAGGGCGACGAGCGACGGGTGGAGGTCACGGGCGCCGGGGCCTCCTGGGCCGCGCGATGGGAGCGCCTGGGCCTCGCCCTGCGGCGTTGGAGCCGAGCCGCGTGATCGTCCTCGGCATCGAGACCTCGACGCCGCAGACGTCGGTGGCGTTCGGCACCGAGACCGGCGTCCTGGCCAGCCTCGGGTTCGCCGGGCCGGCCCGGCGCGACGCGGTCGTGCCGGCCCTCGAGCACCTCCTGCGATGGAGCGGCCTGGAGCTCCGCCAGATCGGCGGGGTGGCGGTGGGCGTGGGGCCGGGGCTCTTCACGGGGCTCCGGGTCGGGGTCGAGACCGCCAGGACGCTGGCCCAGGTGCTCTCGGTCCCGCTGCTGGGGGTCCCCTCCCTCGACGCGCTGGCCTACCGGGTCCGCTACACCGACCGGCTGATCGTCGCGGTGATCGACGCACGGCGCGGCGAGGTCTTCTACGCGTTCTACCAGCCGGTCCCCGGCGGCGTGATGCGCCTGGGCGCCCATCAGGTCCGCTCGCCGGAGCACCTGGCGGCCGACCTCCAGGCCACCGCGGAGGACGTGCTGCTGGTCGGAAACGGTGCCATCCTGTACCGACAACGATTGGAGGGCTCCGGGGTGGGGACCGAGTTCGCATCGGCCGCCGAGGCGTACCCCGCGGCGTCGGCACTGGTGGAGCTGGCCGTGCCCCGGTTCCTCCGGGAGGAGCAGGACCGTCCGGCCGAGGTCGTGCCCCTGTACCTCAGGAGATCGGATGCGGAGATCGCTTGGGACCAGCGACATCGCGGCGCCTCGGCTTGAGGTGACCCGGATGAAGCG
>JBHGAT010000129.1:0-5643 GCA_041946645.1 Candidatus Velamenicoccus archaeovorus
GGGTTCGCCGCCGTGTACGGCGTGTTGAAGGCGATGGAGGAGTCGGGCAAGGTCCGGCGGGGGTACTTCGTGGCCGGGCTGGGGGCCGCGCAGTTCGCGCTGCCCGGGGCGGTCGACCGGCTGCGCGGCCTCCGCGAGGCGCCCGAGGGCTCGTCGCGGGACATCGCGCTCGGCGCCACCGACCCCGCCCAGCCCTTCGGGGCTGCGCTCCCCTGGCCGGACGGCCCCGGACGGCCGGCCCGGGCCGCCGGAGCGTTCGTCGTGCTCCACGATGGGCAGCTGGTCGCCTACCTCGAGCGCGGCGGCCGCAGCCTCGTGACGTTCGCGGGAGCCGAGGACGATCCGACGTGGATCGACGCGCTGGTGTCCCTGGTCAAGGACGGGCGGCTCCGGCGGATCTCGCTCCAGCGGATCGACGGCCTGGCCGCGCACGACTCCGCGTGGGCGGCAGCCCTGCGCGAGCACGGGTTCGTCGAGGGTTACCGGGGCCTGACGCTCCGGGGCTGAGCGGGTCCTATCCTGCACGCATGCCCGAGGGCGACACGATCACCCGGACCGCCCGGACGCTCGACCGCGCCCTGGCCGGCCGGCGGGTGGTGCGGTTCGAGCTGCCCAGGGCGGCCTCGCCGCCCGGGTGGCCGGCGCCCCGCACCCACGTCCTCGGCGTGGAGGCCAGGGGCAAGCACCTGTTGATCCGGTTCGAGGACGGCACGGTCCTCCACTCCCACATGGGGATGACGGGGAGCTGGCACGTCTACCGGCCGGGCGAGCGGTGGCGGATGCCGGCCACCGCCGTGCGCGCGCTCGTCGAGGTCGAGGGCGCGGTCGGCGTGTGCTTCCGCGCCCCGGTGGTCGAGCTGCTCGACGACGCCGGGATCCGGCGGCACCGGCAGCTCGCCGCGCTGGGGCCGGACCTGTGCGCCGCGGTGCCGGACCTGGACGGGGCGGTCGAGCGGCTCGCCCGGCTGGTCCCGCCGAGCACGCAGATCGGCGTGGCCCTGCTCGACCAGCGGGTGGCCGCCGGGATCGGCAACGTCTACAAGAGCGAGGTGCTGTTCGCCTGCCGGGTCGACCCGTTCGCGACCGTCGCCGACCTCGGCACCGACGCCCGCCGAGCGCTCTTCGCCACCGCCTCCCGGATGCTCCGGGCCAACCTGGACGGCCGCACCCCCCGTCGCACGGTGCCCGAGGGGCTCGCGGTCTACCGGCGGACCGGCCGGGCCTGCCGGCGATGCGGGACGGCGGTCCGCTCGCGCGCCCAGGGCGAGGCAGCCCGCACCACCTACTGGTGCCCGACGTGCCAGCCTGCCGCGGCCGGGGCGCGAGCGTCGTGAGCGCTCGACCGCTCCGCGCGACCGGTGCCGCCGCGGCCGTGGCGACGCCGCACAGGGCCGCCACCGAGGCGGCCGCGGCCGCGTTCGGGGCCGGCGGCAACGCCCTGGACGCCGCGCTGGCCGCGGCCACGACGCTCGCGGTCGTGTACCCCCACCAGTGCGGTGTCGGTGGGGACCTGTTCGCCCTGGTGGCCCGGCCGGACGGCTCGGTCGCCGCCGTGAACGCCAGCGGGCCGGCGCCCCGGGGGGTGGACCCGGGCGCCGTGGCCGGACCGGACGGCCGCCTGCCCGAGTTCGGCCCGGCCACGGTCACGGTCCCCGGCGCGGTGGCCGGCTGGGGGGCCCTCCACGGGCTCGGCGCGGCCCTGCCGTTCAGGAGCGCGTTCGGAGCGGCCATCCGCCTGGCCCGCGAGGGCGTCCCTGCCGTGCGGTCCCTGGCGGATCGACTGGCGGCGGCGCAGGAGCGCCTGGCGGCCGATCCCGGCATGGCCGCCGTGTTCTACCCGGACGGGCGCCCCCGGTCCGAGGGTGAGCCGTTCGTGCAACCGGCGCTGGCCGACTCGCTCGAGGCCGTTGCCGCCGAGGGGCCGCGGGCCCTCTTCGGCGGCGCGGTGGGGCGGCGGCTCGCCGCCGGGCTCCGCGAGCTCGGCTCGGCCGTGACGCTCGAGGACCTCGCCGGGTTCGAGCCGGAGGTGCTGGCCCCCCTGCCCGGCCGGTACCGGGACCTCGAGGTGCTCGTGGTGCCGCCGAACTCGCAGGGCTTCACCCTGCTCGAGATCCTGGCGATCGTGGAGCGCCTGGGCATCGACCCCGACCCGCTCGGCCCGGACGCCGGCCTGGTGGCGGCGGCGTTCGAGGCCGCCGCGGCGGACCGCGACCGGCACAACGCCGACCCGCGGTTCGCGCCGGTCCCCGTGGACGAGCTCCTGGGCGAGGCGCACGTCGAGGCGGTCTGCCGGCGGCTCCGCGAGGGTGCGCCTCAGCCGCTCCCCCGCCCGGTCGGCGGCGACACCGTGGCGCTCGTGGCCGCCGACGGCGAGGGCCGGATGGTCTCGCTGGTGCAGAGCTTGTGGAGCTCGTTCGGGTCGGGCCTGTTGGAGCGTTCGACCGGCATCGTCCTGCACAACCGCGGGGCCGACTTCTCGCTCGACCCCGGCTCGCCGAACGCCCTGGCAGGCGGCAAGCGCCCGGCCCACACGCTGCTGCCGGTCCTCGTTCGCCGGGACGGCCGGCCGGTCGCGGCGAGCGGCTCCCGCGGCGGCGGCGGCCAGCCCCAGATCAACTACGCTTCGCTGGTCCGGGTGCTCGACCTCGGGATGACGCCCGCCGACGCGCTCGACGCGCCCCGCTACCTCGTCGGCGGGATGGACCTGCATCCGGCGCGGTACGCCGAGGTCGAGGCGCGCGTTCCGCCCCAGGTGGTCGAGACCCTCCGTGGCGCCGGCTACGAGGTCACGGCCCTGGCCGACCGCGACGACGCCGTGGGGCATGCGCACCTGCTCCTGCGCGGCGCGGACGGGACCTTCGACGTCGGGACCGATCCGCGCGCCGACGGCTCCGCCTGGGCCCGGTAGCGGGGCCTCGGGCCCATCCGGGCGCCGGACCAGGCGCGCGTCAGGCGGGCGCGCCCTCGAGCTCGCGCTCGCCCGAGGCCAGCCAGGCGTAGGCCTCCTCCTCCTGCGCGAAGTGCAGCCGGAGGATCGCGTGGAGCCCGTACAGCACGCGGCGCAGGTCCACGCGGTCGCCCGGGGTGGGCCCGTCCTCCGGCAGGTCATCCAGCAGGTGGACGAACACCCTCGACAGGTGCTCGATCTCCAGGTGGGCCCGGGCCATCGTTCCCATCGGATCCTCGCCGCCCATCAGGCGCGAGACGACCGGGTACACGGCCGCCTCTTCCTCCTCCTCGTGCTTCACCAGCCGCTCGGTGAGGAACCACCGCAGCTGCGCCAGCTCGGCCCTGGCTTCCTCGGGCCCGTACGTGTCGAGCCGGTCGGCCGTCGTGCGGATCCGGGCGAGCCAGGGGACGAACTCGCGGTGCTCCTCACGGAACCGGTCCCCGACGTTCGACACCGCCCCGCCCCGTCGGCGAGCCGCACGATCGCCGCCGAGCGCCCGCAGCGCGTTGACGATCACCGCGACGTCGATCGCCTCCTGCACGATCGCCCCCTGGACCGGCGCGAGGAACCCGACGGCGCCCAGGAGCATGCCGCCGAACGCGAGCGCCATCCCCGCCAGCACGCTCTGCACCGCGATCCGTCGCGAGCGACGCGCGATCCGCATCGCCTCCGCCAGCTTGTCGAGCCGGTCGACCATGAGGACCACGTCCGCGGCCTCGGAGGAAGCGGTCGCGCCCCGCGCGCCCATGGCCACGCCGACATCGGCCGCGGCGAGCGCGGGCGCGTCGTTCACGCCGTCGCCCACCATGATCGTGACGCCGCTCTCGCGCTCGGCCCGCACCGCGTCGACCTTGTCGGCGGGGTCGCGCTCGGACAGGATCCGGTCGACGCCGATCGAGATCCCCACCGACTCCGCCACATCGGCGTGGTCCCCGGTCACCATGACCACGCGACGGATCCCCGCCCGCCGCAGCGTGCGGATCGTCCTCGGCGTGTCCGCGCGGATCGGATCGTCCAGGATCACAGCGCCCGCCACGTGCCCGTCGACACCCACGAACACGCACGTGGAGCCCTCCATCGCCGAACGGCGCCGGACGTCCCTGGCGCGCGGAGGCAGGGGCCGGCCCCTGGTCACCCACGCGGTCTTCCCGAGCGACACCCGCCGACCGTCCACCGCGCCCTCGATCCCCGCGCCGTGCTCCTCGCGGACCTCCGAGGGGAACGAGAGCTCGACCCCGCGCTCGTGCGCCGCCCGGACGATCGCCGCGGCGAGCACGTGCGGCGAGACCTGGTCGAGCGACGCGGCCAGCCGGATCAGCTCGTCGGGCGCCATGGCGGCGAACACCTCCACGTCCGTGACCTGGGGGATCCCCGACGTGAGGGTCCCGGTCTTGTCGAACAGGAGGACCGAGCCCCGGGCCAGGGCCTCGAGCGCACCGCCGCCCTTCACGACGATCCCGCGCCTGGCGGCGCGCGAGATCCCGGACACGATCGCGATGGGCGCGGCCAGGATCAGCGGGCACGGCGTGGCCACCACCAGGACCGCGAGGGCGCGCTCCGCCTCCCCCGTGAGCAGCCAGGCCGCTCCGGCGACGGCCAGCGTCACGGGCACGAAGACCGCCGCGTACCGGTCGGCCAGCCGCACGAACGGCGCCTTCTGCCGTTGCGCCTCCTCCACCAGCCGGACGATCCCCGCGTACGTGCTCTCATCGGCCGTGGCGGTGGCCCGCAGGTCGAACGAGGATCCGGCGTTCACGCCCCCGCTCCGGAGCGCGTCCCCGGAGCTGCGCTCGACCGGCCGGGATTCGCCGGTGAGCGCCGACTCGTCGAGCACCGCATGCTCCGACAGCAGGAACCCGTCGACCGGCACGACCTCGCCCTTCTTCACGAGCAGCCGGTCGCCCGGACGGACCCGGTCGATCGGAACGGTCCGCAGCGAGCCGTCCTCGTACCGGTGGACCGCTTGGGGCTCGCGGGCCAGAAGCGCCGAGAGCTCCCGGTGGGCCCGCCGGTCCGCGTACGACTCGAGCGCCCGCCCGGTCGCCAGCATCAGCGCGATCACCGCGCCGGCCAGCTCGTCGCCCAGGAGGAGGGCGCCCACCATCGCGAGCAACGCGATCGGGTCCACGCCGGTCTCGCCGCGGAGGAGGTCGCGCACCACCGACCACGCGAGGGGCACGATGCCGGCGGCCGTGGTGACCCCCCACGCGACCTCGGCCGCGTTCGGCGAACCGGCCAGGTGGAGGGCCCCCCCGGTACCGATGCCGACCACCGCCGCCCCGAGGAACGCCAGGCTGAGGTCCCGAGGGCGATCCCCGTCCATCCCGCCTACCCCGTCACCCGGCGGAGCTCGCCCCGCAGGTGCGGGGCGAGCGGCACCTCGCGCATCCCCATCAGGAGCTCGTACCGGAGCAGGTCCCCGTCGACGGTGTACCGGCGGCGGAGCTCGGTGACGGCCGAGCCGGTCGAGGTGTGCCCGATCATGGTGGAGGTCAGCTCGATCGACGTGTCCTCGATGGGGCCCTCGGCCACCTCGACCAGGCCGAGCGGGTGGGCCAGCGTGAGCTCCGCGCGGCCGCGGCCACCGGGGCGGAGGAAGCCGCGCTCCACGTGCGACGGCTCGTCGCCGGGCACCAGCCAGCTCCGCTGCTCGTACAGCAGGAACGCGTCTCCGACGTGCTCGAACGTCATCT
>JBHGAT010000013.1:0-15531 GCA_041946645.1 Candidatus Velamenicoccus archaeovorus
TACCGGGCCACGATCGAGGCCATCGTGGAGGCCCGGGGCATCCCGCAGGTGGCCGAGTTCCTCCGAGGGATCCAGGAGCCCGGGGCGATCGCCGACACGTCGGGCTACTCGCCCGACCTCACGTTCGAGCAGAAGGTGGAGGTCCTCGAGGCTCTCGACGTCGAGCAGCGCCTGGAGAAGGTGCTGACCTGGGCCGAGGAGATCCTGGCCGAGCTCACGCTGAAGGACGAGATCCGCAAGGACGTGCGCGAGGGCATGGAGAAGAACCAGCGCGAGTACCTCTTGCGGCAGCAGATGGAGGCGATCCGCAAGGAGCTCGGCGAGGACTCGGGCGAGAACGTGGTCGAGGAGTACCGGACGAAGATCGAGGAGGCCGGCATGCCGGAGGGGGCCCGCGAGGAGGCCCTGCGCGAGCTCGGGCGGCTCGAGCGCACCTCGGAGCAGTCGCCCGAGTACGGGTGGATCCGTACGTACCTCGACTGGATGACCGAGATCCCGTGGAGCGTCCGGACCGAGGACAACCTGGACATCACCGAGGCCCGGCGGATCCTCGACGAGGACCACACCGGGCTCGAGGACGTGAAGGACCGCATCGTCGAGTACCTGGCCGTGCGCAAGCTGCGCGACGAGCGCGGGCTCGGCCCGGCGACGGGGCGCGGCTCGGGCGCGATCCTCACGCTCGTCGGCCCTCCCGGGGTCGGCAAGACCTCGCTCGGCGAGTCCGTCGCCCGGGCGCTCGGCCGGAAGTTCGTCCGGATCTCGCTGGGCGGGATCCACGACGAGGCCGAGATCCGTGGCCACCGGCGGACGTACGTCGGCGCGCTGCCGGGGCGCATCGTCCGGGCACTGAAGGAGGCCGGGACCAAGAACCCGGTGATGATGCTCGACGAGGTGGACAAGGTGGGCGCCGACTGGCGCGGGGACCCGTCGAGCGCGCTGCTCGAGGTGCTCGACCCCGCGCAGAACCACACCTTCCGCGACCACTACCTCGAGGTCGACCTGGACCTGTCGGAGGTGCTGTTCATCTCGACCGCGAACGTGTCCGAGACGATCCCCGGGCCGCTGCTCGACCGGATGGAGGTCATCCGGCTGGACGGCTACACCGAGGACGAGAAGGTCGCGATCGCGCGCGACCACCTGCTGGGACGGCAGCTCGAGCGCAACGGCCTGCGACCCGACGAGGTCGAGATCACCGACGCCGCGATCCGGCAGGTGGTGGCCGACCACACCCGCGAAGCGGGGGTGCGGAACCTCGAGCGCGAGCTCGGCAAGGTGCTGCGCAAGGTCGCCACGAAGCTCGCGTCGGGGGATGTCAGTGCACCGGTGCGCGTGGACGCCGACGACGTCCGGAGCTACCTGGGACGGCCGCGCTTCTTCTTCGAGGCCGCCGAGCGGACGAGCGTGCCCGGCGTGGCGACCGGCCTGGCGGTGACCGGGACCGGCGGCGACGTGCTGTTCATCGAGGCCACCCGGATGGAGGGCGAGCCCGGGCTCACGCTGACCGGTCAGCTCGGCGACGTCATGAAGGAGTCCGCCGAGATCGCGCTCTCGTACGTGCGCTCCCACGCGGACCGGTTGGGGATCGCGCCCGAGACGCTCATGGGCCGGTTCCACGTGCACGTGCCGGCGGGCGCCGTGCCCAAGGATGGGCCCTCGGCCGGCGTCACGATGACCACGGCGCTGGTGAGCCTGCTGACGGGGCGCCCGGTCCGGAGCGTCGTCGGGATGACCGGCGAGGTCACGCTCCAGGGCCGCGTGCTGCCGATCGGCGGGGTGAAGCAGAAGGTGCTCGCGGCGCACCGTGCCGGCCTGAGGGAGGTCGTGCTCCCCAAGCGGAACGAGGGCGACCTGGACGACGTGCCCGAGAAGGTTCGCCAGGAGATGACGTTCCACCCGGCCGAGACGATGGACGAGGTGCTGGCGGTCGCGTTCGCACCGGCGGCCGAGCCCGTGTCCGAAGCGGCGTAGGCTCACGGGCCAAGGGAAGGTTCGGGCGACGTGGACGCATCGGCGGCGGGGACGGTCACGATCGGTGGGGACCTCACGGTCAACCGGATGGGGTTCGGCGCGATGCGTATCACCGGCAGGGGGGTCTGGGGCCCGCCGGACGACCGCGATGAGTGCATCCGCGTCCTCCGTCGGTCGGTGGAGCTCGGGGTGGCCCTGATCGACACCGCGGATTCGTAGGACCGAACGTGAGCGAGGAGCTGATCGCCGAGGCGTTGTCACACTTCTGTATCTCTGGAGGCGGATGAGGCTAGCCGGACTCGGCGGGCCTCCCCGAAGACAGTCGCTTCCCGCCGGAAACGACTGCCTCCTCTGCGAGCAACTCTCGGAATGTGTGAAATGCCCCGAGGCTGCGCCATCCGGTCTCGCTCCCGTCCGAGTAGCGCCCTAGACTGACTGCGTGGAGACGAGCAGCGACCGCCCTCCCTTCCCTCCTCTCCCTGACGACGACCCACTGGTGAAGTCGTGGGGCGAACCAGGCGAGACGTTCTGGGGCAACTTCTCGTGTGTCGATTGGGGCCTGTATCTGGACGGGGCAAGGGACAACGACCGGGACAGAGTAGTCAAGTTCGCTGAACGTCAAGTCATCCCCACTGACAGGCGACTGTTCATCCTACGTCCTGCCGAGCGTGACGCTGGGTTCGTTCCCTTGAGGCATGTGCGGTCTGTTGAGTTGGCCACGATACCAGGGAAGCCGTTTTCCAGGGACCGGCTTGTGAAGATTCTCTTCAGAGACGAGACGGGGAAGGAAGAGATGGTTCGCTGGTTCGGACGGCGTCGAGATATGGAGGACTTCATCACGCTGATGAACTACCTGGCGAATCGACCTGGGTACCAGGGTGACTGAGCCAGGACGACCGTCCGCGACCGTCTAGGGCTCGTCGAGCGCCCGGGCCAGCCGGACAACCGCGGCCTGGACTGAGTCGAGCCGTGCGAGCAGTACCCGGAAGCGCTCGTCTTCGGGCATGCCCTCAAGATTCACCGTCCCGCCAGTAGAGACGCTGAGCGTGGGTCGTTCACCATCCCTACCATGATGCGTCGGACCTCATCTTCGAGCTTCGCCATCGTTACCCTCCTATCCCGTCGAGCCGCGATGGTACCGCCCGTCACAGACACGCAGAGCGCCCCGCCGGGAGTCAGGTCCCGGGGGCCTTCCGGAAGACCTTCGCTTCCCGTCGGAAACGACACTCTGAACAAGCTCACGGCGTCGGCGATGCCCCCAAGTGGAACCGTCTCCGCCGCTGTGACAAGATGAGGCGCTCGGGCAAGGAGGGGGCGGTGAATCGGGTTGTTGTGCTTCTGCTCGCCCTTGGCCTCGTCGCCTGCTCAGCGGGCGGAACCTCCCACGAGGCCGATGAAACGTCCGTCTCCGTCAACTGCCAATGGAAGGAGGACCGGTCCGCGGGCATGACCCTTACCTATCTCGACGCCCCTGTGACCGTGACGACTCCCTTCGACCTGGACTGGGTCAAGGTTCGGCTGGAGGCCACAGATGGCAGTGGCAGCGTCCTGCCTCGTGGAGCGCAGACGAAGAGGTTCGACCAGATAAGCTCCGTATCGCCGCGGACCTTCGAGGCCCAGTTCGGAGCCACGCTCGGCTGGCCTCGCGACGTGACGTGTCGAGCGACCATCGCTGACTACTTCAGACACTGATGGACGAGTCGGAGATGCAGGAAGAAGGCGGCCCCCAGAGTCGCTGGAAGGAACGGCTCCATGGAGGCCCTGCAGCCGCGACGCTCGCACAGCTCGAAGAAGGCGTCGGGCGGCTCGCCGAGATTGCCGATGAGACGCAGCTGCCGGAACTCGCCCGGTTGCGGCGTGTCCTGGCGCTTGTTCGCGCACACGTCGATGGTGACGATGCCGAGTTGGTGGGCCGCTTGGCTCAAGACCAGCTTCAGGCCCACCTACAACAGGTGCTCCCCGTTCTTCAGGGGCAGGTCGCGTCGGCTGACCAAGGAGGGACGCCGAACCTGACCCAAGTCAACGACTTGCTCGACAACGTCCTGGATGACCTTGCCTTCTGGCCGCCCCTGCCCCTTGTGCGAGAGACGACTGCCTCTCAACGGGCCATGGCTGCGGTAGCTTCCGATTCTGAAGCCATCCTCCAAGGCCTCCGCAAGAGTGTCGATGGGGTGGGCGAGGAAGTCGCTCGGGTAAGGACTGAAGGAGAGCAAGCACAGCAGGCTCGCGACACTGCACTGAAGGACCTCGACGCCAAGATGACACAGCTCGAGGCAACCATCAACCTGCAGACCGCGCGCCTTGATGCCGCGTTGAACCAACAGAGCGGCAACTTCGACGCCGCACAAGAGACACGGCGTCAGCAGTTCGACCAGTTACTCAGTGAGTTCCGAGAGAACATCGCCAAGACAACGACGGAGTTGCAGGAGGGGGCACGTACTTCCTCGGAGGCGTTTGAGGCATTTGCGCAGGAACACCTGGATGCGCTCTCACGATACGAGACGAGGGCCGAGGAAGTCGTCGGCATCATCGCTCGAACGGGCATGGCTGGCGGTTACGAGGACTATGCGAATCGCGAGGGCCGAAGAGCTGACGTCCTCCGTGCCATCACAATAGGACTTGGTGTGGTCGCGGTGGGAGCCCTTGTCTGGCTGGCCGCAGTAGCTGCCCAGGGAACGCTCTCAGCAACCGCCGCAGCAGCCAAGGTTGGACTGTCAGCAGCGCTAGGTGGGCTTGCCGCCTACACGGCTCGGGAATCGAATCGGCACCGTGCATCAGAAAATCGAGCCCGCAACCTGCAGTTGGCCCTTGCCTCCATCGGACCATACCTATCCGAGCTGGACGACGTCCGTCGCGCTGCGGTCATAGAAGCGTTCTCCTTCCTCTTCTTCGCACCAACAGAGCAGGCACCGACCACGGAGGAGACAGGGCCCAGTACAGCGCAGGTCTTTCTCGACTTCATGACGAGGATGACAGCTGGCAAGTAGCTGTGTGGACTGGATATCGGGACCCTGGGACGTGGCTGGCCCTGGTGGGAGGGGTAACCGGTGGCCGAACGCATCTGCTGGAACTGCGGGTCGCACGACTTGGACTACAAGGGCGAGTTCACTCACCGGTGTGAAGCTTGCGGGGAGCTGGAGCGAGATGTCCGGTGCAGGAAGTGCCTGCGCCCACTGTTCCTCTCCGCCCAGGACACGATGTTCAGCTGCTCCTTCTGCGGGACGAGGAACCGCATCGCGCCCGGTGTCCTGGAAGGGCAAGGTGAGAAGGGAGAGAGTATGGCGGACCCCGAAGCGCAGATGGCGTTCGCTACCGGCGACGGCACCCGCATTGCCGACATCTTCGAGGGGTGGATTCGGCAAGCTCGATGGGGCAGGCGGGGAGACCGCAAGGTCCACGTCGGGTACCACTTGCGGGTCGTAGTTGGCAAGGAGCCTCCCCGATACCAGGCGGGGAAGCACTCCGTAGTGATGGGCGTCTTCCCCGACGAGCTTGAGTCAGGCGCGGCACAGGGCTGCCCGCTGTGTGTGCTGTTGCAGGAGGGACAACTTGAGCTCTGATGAGGAGGCTCATTCGCCTGACATCGTGAACGAAGACGAGGGAGCCGCGCTCTGCGCCCTGGCGGGTTGTCACGATTGGGAGTACCAGTGTGATTTCGGCACCGCCGACCGCGTGACCGCAACTTGCGCACGATGCGGGGAGTCGGTTGACACCGGGCGACGGGACCACGGCTGGACGCCTGGCAACTTCCCTCAGCAGAGGGATGTTCGCTTGAGTCCGGCGCACCTGCTGGGCCTCCCGTGTCGTTCTGATGAGGAGCGACACCCGAACGAAGCAGAGCCCCACCGTCAGCCTTGAACCTCCTTCTTCTGTCGGGTCCGACGTCGCTTCGGCGTGGACTTCTTCGCGTTGGCCGGCTGCTGCAGCTCCTGCGGCGGCCTGAGCCCGCGAGCATCTCGGGCAGCGAACGGTCGGTAATGTTGTAGAGGTTCTGGACGCTCGCCACGGGGATCCGGAACCGCCGCTCCGAGGAGGTGCTCGAGGTCTGTGAGGCCGAAGGCATCCCGTTCCTGCCGTCGCCGGACGAGGTCGCCGCGCTCGCGGACGCCCGCCCGTCCTAGAGTGGAGCACGTATGCGCGCGTTGGTGGCGGCACCGGGAGCGGAGGGGGGCATGGAGCTCCGTGACGTCCCGGATCCCGAGCCCCGGTCCGACCAGGCCGTCGTCAGGGTCTACGCCGTCTCGCTGAACCGCGGCGAGTGCTCGGCGCTGCGGACCGCCGACGACGGCTGGCGTCCCGGCTGGGACCTGGCCGGCGAGGTCGTGCAGGCCGCGGCCGACGGCAGCGGCCCGGAGCCCGGCACGCGGGTGGTGGGGTGGGTGAACGGCGGCTCGTGGGCCGAGCGGGCGGCGGTCCGGACCGATCACCTGGCGGGGATCCCCGACGAGCTGGGCTTCGACGAGGCCTCGACCCTGCCGGTCGCCGGGCTCACGGCGCTCGGGACGCTCGGGCTCGCCGGCTCGCTGTTCGGGGCCCGCGTCCTGATCACCGGCGGGGCCGGGGGCGTGGGGCGGTTCGCGATCCAGCTCGCGCACCGAGCCGGCGCGCACGTCACCGCGGTGGTCGGCCGGCCGGAGCGGGGACGCGGACTGGCCGAGCTCGGCGCCGACGAGGTCGTGGTCGGCGTCGAGCCCGAGGGGCCGCCGTTCGACCTGGTGCTCGAGTCGGTGGGCGGCACCTCGTTCGCGGCGGCCGTGGCCCGCCTGGCCCCGGAGGGCCTGCTGGTCTCGTTCGGGAACTCGTCGAACGAGCCGACCACGTTCGACCCGCGCACCCTGTACCGGAAGGGCGCGCCGCGGATCGAGGGCTTCTTCGTGACGTGGCTGCTCCTGCACGGCCGGCTGGGCAGCCGCGAGCTCGGCTACCTGGCCGGGCTCGCAGCGTCGGGCGGGCTCCGGACCGGCCTCGCCCTCCGTGTGGACTGGTCCGACGCGGTCTCGGCCGTCGCCGCCCTGATGGAGCGGCGCGTCGACGGCAAGGCCGTCCTCACGCTGGGCTGAGGTCGCCGGCTCCAGGCGACGCCTCGCGTCGCCGATGGTGAAGGAGGCCCGCTGCCGGCGGAAGCCCCCGATGCTCGAGCTGATCGGCCTGTCGCGGAGGTTCGGAGACGTCGTCGCGCTGGACGACGTCTCCTTCAGCGTGCCCGAGGGCCGGATCGTCGGCTTCGTGGGACCCAACGGCGCCGGCAAGACCACGGCGATGCGGATCGTCTTGGGCGTGCTGCACCCCGACCGCGGCGAGGTGCGGTGGCGGGGCCGACCGGTCGACGCGGCGGTACGCCGGCGGTTCGGTTACCTGCCCGAGGAGCGTGGCCTGTACCCGAAGATGCGCATCCGCCATCAGCTGGTGTACCTGGGCCGCCTGCACGGGCTGTCCCGCGCGGACGCCGAGCGCCGGGCCGACGGGATCGTCGAGGTGCTCGGGATCGCCGACCGGGTGAGCGGCCGGACCGACGCGCTGTCGATGGGCAACCAGCAGCGCGTCCAGCTCGCCGCCGCGCTGGTGCACGGGCCGGAGCTCCTGGTGCTCGACGAGCCGTTCTCCGGTCTGGATCCCGTGGGGGTCGACGTCCTCTCGGGCGTGCTGCGCGAGCAGGTCTCCGCCGGCGTGCCGGTGCTGTTCTCGAGCCACCAGCTCGACCTGGTCGAGCGGCTCTGCGACACGGTGGTGCTGATCCACCGGGGGCGCGTGGTCGCGGCCGGTGCCGTCGACGACCTGCGGGAGGCTGGGGCCCGCCGCCTCGTGCGGGTGGAGGTGGCCGGTGCGGACGGATGGTGGTCGGGCCTGCCCGGCGTCCGGCTTGCGGAGCCGATCCCCGGCGGCGCCGTCCTCGAGCTCACCGACGGGGTCGGCGAGGGGCGGGTGCTCGACGCGGCGCGGGCGGCGGGCGAGGTCCGGCACTTCAGCGTGGTCCGGCCGTCGCTGACCGACGTGTTCCGGCGGGTGGTGGCGCGGTGAGCGGGCCCGTGCTGCTGATCGCTCGGCGCGAGTTCGTCGAGCGGTTGCGCGACCGCGGGTTCCTGATCTCGACCGCGATCACGCTGCTGATCCTGGTCGGCGTGATCCTCGTGAACTCGGCGGTCTCCAGGCCGGTCGCCTACGACCTCGGCGTGGTGGGCGACGACGCGCGCGAGGTGGGCGAGCAGGTGGTGCTGGCCGCGCCGGCCGTGGGGTTCACGGTGCGGGTGCGTGCGTACCCCGACGCCGACGCCGCGACGTCGGCCGTGCGGCGCGGGTCGGCGGACGTGGCGCTCACCGACGGCGGGCTGGTGGCGCGGTCGGCCGTGCCCGACACGCTCCGGGCCGTGATCCAGACCGTGTGGTCGCGCGTGCGTGCGGCGCGGACGCTCCGGGACCACGGCGTGCCGGCGGCGACGGTCCGCGATGCGCTGGACGCCCCGCCGCTCCGGGTCCGAACGCTCGAGCCCGTGGACGAGCGGCGTCGCGAGAGCTCCGTCCTCGCGTTCGTCGGCGTCGTGGCGCTGTACGGGCAGCTCTTCGCGTACGGCTTCTGGGTCGCCTCCGGGGTGGTCGAGGAGAAGGCGTCGCGCGTGATCGAGGTCCTCCTGGCGGCGGTCCGCCCCTCGCAGCTCCTGCGGGGCAAGATCCTGGGGATCGGCGTGCTGGGGCTCTGTCAGCTCCTGCTGATCGCCGGGGTCGGCGTGACCAGCGCGCGAGCGAGCGGGCTCCTGCGGTTCCCGGCCGGCGCGCTCACGGCGATCGGCGCGGTGCTGCTGTGGTTCGTGCTCGGGTACTTCTTCTACGCGACGTTGTTCGCGGTGGCCGGCGCGCTGGTCCCGCGGCAGGAAGACCTGCAATCGAGCATGACGCCGCTCACCGTGCTGGTCGTCGCGTCGTTCTTCGTAGGCATCGCCGCGGTGCGCGATCCGTCCAGCATGCTCGCGACGGTGGCGTCGATCGTCCCGTTCTCGGCGCCGCTGGTCATGCCGTCCCGGATGCTGCTCGGGCAGCTGGACGTGTGGGGCGCGCTCGTGTCCGCGGCGGCGACGGTCGGAGCCACCGCGGCCCTGGTCCCGGTGGCGACCACGGTGTACTCGCGGGCGGTCCTGCGCACCGGGAAGGTGCGGGTCCGCGAGGTGCTGCGCGCGGCCTGAGCCGGCTCAGGTCACGTGAGCCAGGTACTCGTCGGGCTCGTCCTCGACCGGGGGCTCCACCTTCTCCACCAGGAGCGTGAACGCGCTCACGAGCCCGCCGATCGCGCCGAGCGCCGCCCAGATCGGCAGCAGCATCGAGCCGCCCACGCCCATCGCGAGCGGGATCTCCAAGATGGTGTGCCCGTCCTCGCTGCGCAGGATGATGCGGCGGACGTTGCCCTCGTGGACCAGGTCCTTCACGGTGCCGACCAGCTGCTCACCGGTGACGTGGATCTCCTGCCAGTGGATCTCCCTGTCCTCCATCCCGGCCTCCCGTGTCCTCACCCGCTAGTCTCGCCCGCTCCCGGCCCCTCGGAGGGGCCGCAGGGACCGCCGGTGGCGGGACCGTCTCCCCGGACCCGGCGGTCTCACCCGACCAGCTCCCCGCACATCTCGTCGAACACGACCGAGTGACGGTCGACGTCCTCGGCCGTGGTGGCCGGGGACATCAGGGCCATGTTGTGGAAGGGCGTGAGGAGGATCCCGCGGTTCAGCGCGTACAGGTGCGTGAACCGGGCGAGCTCGTGGTCGTCGGCCCGGGCCGCCTCGCCGCCCGTGCGCGGCGGTGTTGGGCAGAACCAGTACTCGGCCCGACAGCCGAGCCGCTGGACCTCCCACGGCAGCCCGTGACGCTCGATCGCCGCCTTCACGCCGTCGGCCCATCGCGCGCCGAGGTCGATCATCCGCTCGAAGGCCTCGTCGGTGAGGACGTGCTCGAGGGTCGCTCGCATCGCCGCCAGCGAGAGCGCGTTGCCCGAGAGCGTCCCCCCGACGCCGCCGACGTCGGTGGTCGGCAGCGTCGCCATGTAGCCGTCCGCCCTGCGCGCCGCCTCCTCGCTCATGCCGTAGCAGGCCGCGGGGACGCCGCTCGCGAGCGGCTTGCCGATCGTCAGGAAGTCGGGCTCGAGGCCCCAGGCCCTGGTGGCGCCGCCGGGGCCGGCGCAGATCGTGTGGGTCTCGTCGATCACGAGGTAGGTGCCATGCTCGCGGGTGAGCTCGCGGAGGGCCTGGTGGTAGCCGGGGTCGGGGAGGACGATGCCGATGTTGGTCAGCGCCGGTTCGGCCAGGACGCAGGCCACGTCGTCGTGGTCCAGGGCCTCTTCGAGCGCCTCGAGGTCGTTGAACTCGACCGCGCGTGTGGTGACCGACGGGTCGACGGCAGGGCCGATGTTGCCGGGACGGACCGTGGTGACGCCGTCCTCGGAGATCGCGATCGTCTCGTCGACCGAGCCGTGGTAGCACCACGAGTAGACCAGGACCTTGGGCCGGCCGGTGATCGCGCGGGCCAGGCGGAGGGTGAACCGGTTGGCGTCGGTGGCGGTGAGGCAGAACTGCCAGTAGGGGAGGCCGAACCGCCGGGCCATCTCCTGCCCCACCCAGATCGAGTCCTCCGACGGGAGCATCAGCGTGATGCCCTTCGCGGCCTGCTCGGCGATCGCGGCCACGGCCTCCTTCGGGGCGTGCCCGGTCATCGCGCCGGTGTCGCCGAGGCAGAGGTCGACGTACTCGTGGCCGTCGACGTCGGTGAAGCGGGCCCCTTCGGCCTCGGCCACGAACACGGGGTAGGGGCCCGCCCACTCGCTCATCCAGGGCATCGGAACCCCGGCCAGGAGGTGCTGCTTGCCGCGCTCGAACAGCTCGCCCGACCTGGGATGCTCGGCGAGGAAGCGCGCCTCCTCCCGCTCCATCAGCCGGCGCAGGCGGTCCCGGTCGACGGTCGTATCCATGGCGGAGCCCTCCTCGGCGTTCGCGGGCGGTCGCGACCCGAGGTCCGGGCCGCGAGCGAACTCTCGCGCGGCCGGCCTCCCGCCGTCAACACGTCCGGACGTGTCCCGGCGGGGGGCACGACGACCGCCCCGACGGGCGCGGGCCCCGCCGGGGCGGCACGGGTGTGTCAGTCGACCGGTCGGTACGGCACGTAAGCCGGGTACCAGACCATCTCGTCCACGGCCTGGTCGATCTCGGTCTCGTGGAAGGCCCGGCCGATCCCGCAGTCCCGGGCCTCACACACGATGCGCTTGGCGATGGCCCTGGAGACGGTCCGGAGCTCGGACTGGCTCGGGTACAGCGCGCCCTGCTCCATGCGCTCGGGCGTGACCATCTCGGCGAGCGCATCCGCCGCGGCCAGGAACATCTCGTCGGTGATCTCACGCACCTGCGCGACGATCGCGCCGAGCCCGATCCCGGGGAAGACGAACGCGTTGTTGGCTTGACCGATCACATGGGTCCGGCCTTCCCACTCGACCGGGTCGAAGGGGCTCCCCGTGGCGACCACCGCGCGGCCCTCGGTCCACGCGATGACGTCCCGGGGGATCGCCTCCGACTTGGAGGTGGGGTTCGACAGGGGGAAGACCACAGGGGTCTTCACGTGGGAGGCCATCTCGCGGATCGCCGCCTCGGTGAAGGCGCCGGGCGTCCCGCTGGTGCCGATCAGGATCGTCGGGCGGACCTGACGGATCACCGTCTCCAGGCTGTACCGCTCGGCCCGCTCGAACCCGTACCGGTCCATGTCGGCGCGGGAGGTCGCGAACTCGCGCTTGTCCTCGTCCAGCGGCGTGCGGCCCTCGAAGGTGAGGCCGTGCGAGTCGAGCTGGACGATCGCCCGGCGCACGTCCTCCTCGGGCACGCCGTCGCGACGCATCGCCGCCTGGACCAGTCGGGCGATGCCGATCCCCGCCGCCCCGGCCCCGACGAACACGAACCGCTGGGCGCCGAGCGGCTCGCCGAGCACCCGGAGCGCCGCGAGGATCCCGGCCAGCACGACCGCCGAGGTCCCCTGGATGTCGTCGTTGAAGCTGGTGATGCGGTGGCGGTACCGGTCGAGCAGCCGGATCGCGTTGTGCTGCTTGAAGTCCTCCCACTGCAGCACCGCGTGGGGGAAGACCTCGAGCACGCCTTCGACGAACGCCTCGATGAACGCGTCGTAGCGCTCGCCGCGGAGGCGCTTCTGCCGATACCCGAGGTAGTAGGGGTCGTCCAGCAGGTCCTGGTTGTCGGTGCCGACGTCGAGCGAGACCGGCAGCGTGAGGGCCGGATGGATCCCGGCGCCGGCCGTGTACAGCGCCAGCTTGCCGACCGGGATGCCCATGCCGCCGGCGCCCTGGTCGCCCAGGCCGAGGATCCGCTCGTTGTCGGTGGCCACGATCAGCCGGACGTCCTCGTGGCGGGCGTTGCGCAGCAGCTCGGGGATCCGGTCGATGTCGTCCGGGGTGAGCCACAGGCCGCGTGGACGCCGGAGGATGTGGCTGTACGTCTGACACGCCTGCCCCACGACCGGCGTGTACACGATCGGCAGGAACTCCTCGAGGTGCTCGATCAGGACCCGGTAGAACAAGGTCTCGTTGCGGTCCTGGAGCGCGGCCAGGCCGATGAACTTCTCCAGCGGATCGCTCTTGCGCCGGATCTTCTCGACCTCGATCTGCACCTGCTCCTCGATCGTGCGGACGCGGAAGGGGAGCAAGCCGTGCAGGCCGAAGACGTCGCGCTCGTGGTCGGTGAACGCGGCGTCCTTGTTCAGCAGGGGGTGCTCGAGCAGCTCGACCCCGCGCAGCGGGACCGGGGCGGGTGCGCCCGCGCGCTGCGCGGCGATCCACGCGTGCTCGAGGGCCCGGGCGCGTTCCTCCGACATGGTCATACCGCCGCCACCTCCCTCGCCGGCAGCTTCGACAGCTCGTCGACGACCTCGCCGATCACCTGCTTGGCGTCGCCGAAGAGCATCTGGGTCTTGTCCAGGTAGAAGAGCTCGTTGTCGACCCCGGCGAAGCCCGACCGCATCGAGCGCTTCACCACGATCACGGAGTTGGCCTGGTCCGCGTCGAGGATGGGCATCCCGTAGATCGGGCTGTGCTCGTCGGTCCGCGCGGCCGGGTTGACCACGTCGTTGGCGCCGACGACCAGCACCACGTCGGTCTGCGGCAGCTCGGGATTGATGGTCTCGAGGTCGTACAGCAGGTCGTACGGGACGTTGGCCTCGGCCAGCAGCACGTTCATGTGCCCGGGCATCCGTCCGGCCACCGGGTGGATCGCGAACCGCACGTCGATGCCCCGCTTGAGGAGCGCGTCGGCCAGCTCGCGGACCTTGTGCTGGGCCTGCGCGGCGGCCATCCCGTACCCGGGGATGATCGCGACGGTGCGGGCCATGTCCAGGAGGAAGGCCGTCTCCTCCGGGTCGACGCTGCGGACCGGACGCTGCTCGATCTCACCGACCGCCTGCTCCGCGCCGAACCCCCCGAACAGCACGTTGGTGAAGGAGCGGTTCATCGCGCGGCACATGATGATCGACAGCACCAGCCCGCTCGAGCCGTCGAGCGCGCCGGCGATGATCAGCAGCTTGTTGTCCAGGACGAAGCCCATCATCGCGGCCGACAGACCGGCGTAGCTGTTCAGCAGGGAGATCACGGTCGGCATGTCGGCCCCGCCGATCCGGATCACCAGCATGAACCCGAAGACCAGCGAGATCGCGATGACGAACGGGAACAGCACCGCCCGCGAGGGATCCCATACCAGGATGCCCACCAGCACCAGGGCCGACCCGAGCACCGTGAGGTTCACGATGTTCTGGCCCCTGTAGATCCACGGACGGTCCCGGACGATCCCCTGCAGCTTCCCCGCCGCGATCAGCGACCCCGTGAACGTCAGGAACCCCAGCACCACCTCGAGCCCCAGCGCCACCATCGTCGAGGTGTCGAGGTCGGGCTTCTGCAGGTAGTACTCGGCCGTCCCGACGACGCCCGCCGCGAGCGCGCCGAACGCGTGGGACAGGGCCGTCCGCTGCGGCACCGCGGTCATCGGCACCAGGCCCAGCGGGATGCCCAGGATCACCCCGCCCACCAGCGCGATCGCGATCCACTGGTACTCGACGATCTCGAACTTGAACAGGGTCGACACGATCGCGACGAACATGCCGACCTCGCCCACCCGCACGCCGCGTCGTGCCGTGGTCGGATGCGACAGCCACTTCAGGGCGAGGATGAAGCACGCGGCCGCGAACAGGTAGGCCAGGGGGATGATCGTGTCGTTCATGAGGTCGCTCACGGCCGCACCCCCTCCTGCGGCTTCTGGGGGGCCGGCCGGCGCTTGAACATCCCGAGCATCCGGTCGGTCAGCAGGAAGCCGGACACGATGTTCGTGAAGGACGCGAACACCGCCACCGAGCCCAGGATCGTGGCCATCGAGCTCATGCCCTCGCCGGCCAGGATCAGCGAGCCCACGATCGAGATGGCGGACAGCGCGTTCGTGAGCGACATCAGGGGCGTGTGGAGCAGGCCCGGCACCCGCGTGATCACCGCGTAGCCGAGGAACGACGCCAGGACGAAGATGAAGAGCGAGATCTCGAGCTGATCGGTCATGTGATGCCCACCTCCGCGAGCGCGTCCCGAACGCGCTTGTGGACGACCTCGCCGCCCCGGGTCACGAGCGTGCCCTTCACGATCTCGTCCTCGAAGTCGATGTCGAGCGTGCCGTCCTTGAACACGTGCGTGAGGAACGCGGTGACGTTCTTCGAATACATCTGGCTGGCCTCGTAGGGGACCGACGAGGCCAGGTTGGTCGGACCGAGGATCGTCACGCGGTTGTCGGTGACGACCCGCTTGTTGGGCCGGGTGAGCTCGCAGTTGCCGCCGCGCTCGGCCGCGCAGTCGACGATCACCGACCCGGGCTGCATCCCGCCGACGGCCTGCGCCGTGATCAGCAGCGGAGCCTTCTTGCCGGGGATCAGCGCCGTGGAGATCACCACGTCCGAGCCGGCGACCACCTGCGCCATGAGCTCCTGCTGCCGCTTGTAGAAGGCCTCGCCGAGCTCCTTGGCATACCCGCTCTGATCCTCGGCGTCGCCGGGTTGCAGGGGCAGCAGCACGGCCCGACCGCCGAGGCTCTCGATGTCCTCCTGCGCCGCCGGACGCACGTCGTAGCCCTGGACCACGGCGCCGAGACGCCGGGCCGTGGCGATCGCCTGCAGGCCGGCCACGCCGGCCCCGATGACGAACACCTGCGCCGGGGGCACCGTTCCCGCGGCCGTCGTGAGCATCGGGAAGAGCTTGGGGAGCCGCTCGGCCGCGAGGAGCACGGCCTTGTAGCCGATCACCGTGGCCTGCGAGGACAGCACGTCCATCACCTGGGCCCGGGTGATCCGCGGCATGAAGTCCAGCGCGAACGCCATCACCTTGGCGTCGGCCGCCTGCTGCACCGCGATCGGGCAGACCAGCGGGTCGGCCATGCCCACGACGATCTGGTCGGGATGGAACCGCTGGATGTCGTCGCGACCGGCGTCCGGGTTGGCGCCGCAGCTGCGCACCTGCACCACCACGTCGGCCTCGAACACCTCGTCGCGCGAGCCGATCCTGGCCCCGTG
>JBHGAT010000130.1:0-5637 GCA_041946645.1 Candidatus Velamenicoccus archaeovorus
CTGCTCCGCTACGCCGACCTGGTCGAGTCGCTCCACGGCACCTACTGGACGGCCTGCGACATGAACACGACGCCCGAGGACATGGACGTGATCGGCGAGCGCTGCCGCTCCGTGTTCGGCAAGAGCCAGCCGGCGGGCGGATCCGGCAGCTCGGCGCCGAGCACCGCCCTCGGCGTCTTCCATGCGATCCGGGCCGCGGTGGGCGAAGCGTTCGGCGATCCCGATCCTGCGGGACGGACCGTCCTCGTCCAGGGGGTCGGCGCGGTGGGCCGGGACCTGGCGGCGCGGCTCGCGGAGGCCGGGGCGAAGGTCCTGGTGAGCGATGTCGACGAGGCTCGGGCCCGTGAGGCTGCCGGGCGGATCGGCGCCGACGTGGTCCCTCCCGAGGACGCGATCGGGACGCCCTGCGACGTGTTCGCGCCGTGCGCGACGGGGGGCGTGCTGTCCGCGACCACGATCCCGCGCCTGCGGTGCAGGATCGTGGCCGGCGCCGCCAACAACCAGCTCGAGCGGGCGGAGGACGCGGAGCGGTTCGAGCCGCTCGGGATCCTGTACGCACCCGACTACGTGGTGAACGCGGGCGGCATCGTCCATCTCGCCGCGTTGGAGCTCCTCGGCGAGGACGCGGCGCGCCGGGACGAGCGGGTCCGGGGCATCGAGGCGACGCTGCGGGAGCTGTTCCGGACGGCGCGCGAGCGCGGCATCTCGACCGCGGCCGCGGCCGACGAGGCCGTGGCCCGGCGCCTGGCCGCCGGCGCCGCTTGACGCATCGGCCGGTTCTTCCGACGATCGTCGGCATGGCCAGGGATCTCGCGTCGATGGAGTGCGTGCCGTGCAAGGGCGGCATCCCGCCGCTCACCCACGAGGAGATCGAGCCGTTCCTCGCCGACCTCGGCGGTGGGTGGCGGGTCGAGGACGATCATCACCTCGCCAAGGAGTACCGGTTCCGGGACTTCCGGCAGGCGCTGGACTTCACCAACCGGGTGGGTGAGCTGGCCGAGGAGGTCGGGCACCACCCGGACATCGCGCTCGCATGGGGGAAGGTCGGGCTCACGGTGTGGACGCACAAGATCGGCGGGCTGCACGAGGCCGACTTCGTGTTCGCGGCCAAGGCCGATCGCGTGTACGAGGAGTGGGCCGCCGCGAGCGCCTCGAGCTGAGCCCTTGGCGGGCCGCCGCGGCGCGGTCGCCGGCCGCTCGGGCGCGGCGTCGTGCTCAGCCGGGGAACGTGCGGGCCGCCTCCAGCAGCGCCGTCACCTCGTCGGGCCCGTGCGCGGTGGTGAGCGTCCACAGCTCGAACCCCGACGGGGGCAGGCAGATCCGCCGGTCCAGCAGGTGGTGGAAGAAGCGTGCGTACCGCTCGTGGTCGGCGGCCCGCGCGGCCGCGTAGTCGCGGACCGGCCCGTCCGAGAAGAACACGCTCAGGAGCGACCCGGCGCGGTTCACCGTGGCCGGGACGCCGGCGCGGCCGAACGCCTCGACCAACCCCCCCTGGAGCTGCTCCGCGGTGCGGATGAGGCCCGGGTAGGGGTCGAGCTCGCGGGCCAGCTCGAGCGCGGCGATCCCCGCGGCCACCGCCACCGGGTTGCCCGAGAGCGTCCCCGCCTGGTACACGGGCCCCTCCGGGGCGAGCTGCGCCATCACGTCGGCCCGCCCGCCGAACGCGGCGCAGGGGAACCCCCCACCCATCACCTTGCCCAGCACGGTGAGGTCCGGCTCGATCGCGTAGACCGACTGCGCGCCGCCGTAGGCGATCCGGAACCCGGTGATCACCTCGTCGAAGATCAGGAGCGTCCCGTGCTGCGAGCACAGCTCGCGCAGGCCCTCCAGGAACCCGGGCTCGGGCGGGACCACCCCCATGTTGGCGGCGACCGGCTCCACGATCGCGCACGCGATCGAGCGCCCGTGCTCCTCGAACAGCGCGCGCACCGCTCCCAGGTCGTTGAACGGCGCGAGGAGCGTGTCGCGTGCGGCGCCCTCGGTGACACCGGGGGAGGCCGGCAGCCCGAACGTGGCCACGCCGGAGCCGGCCCCCCTGGCGAGCAGGGCGTCCGAGTGCCCGTGGTAGCAGCCCTCGAACTTCAGCAGGAGCTCGCGGCCGGTGAACCCCCGGGCCAGACGGATCGCGCTCATCGCGGCCTCGGTCCCCGAGGACACCAGCCGCACCAGGTCGACCGAGGGCAGGGCGTCGACCAGGAGCTCGGCCAGGCGGACCTCGAGCTCGGTGGGCGCGCCGAACGAGGTGCCCCGTCCGGCCGCCTCCGTCGCCGCCCCCACGATCCGGGGATGGGCGTGCCCGAACAGGTTCGCGCCCCAGGACTGCACGAGGTCGAGGTAGCGATCGCCGTCGGCGTCGGTCACGTACGCGCCCTGGCCGCTCGCGATGAACCGCGGCGTGCCCCCGACCGCGCCGAACGCCCGCACCGGCGAGTCGACCCCGCCGGGGATCACGCGGCGGGCGCGGTCGAACAGGTCCTCCGAGCGGGTCAGGGCGCCTCCCTCATCGCCGGCGGCCGCGTTCCTCGGGCGGCGGGAGCGTGGAGGGGCCGACGTGGGTCCGCAACCACCCGTTCAGCGGCTCGGACAGCTCGAAGAACCGCACGATCCGGTCCTTCGCCCGCCTGGTCCCGAGCCACGCCGCAGGTGGCCACCCCCGCCAGGTGACGATGCCCTTGTACCGGAGGAGCTCGATCCTCGGGTGGTCCTTCGGGAAGCCCCGGGGGGTCGTCTTGAGCACGCCGTGGCCCTGGATCTCGAGGCCGGCCGTCTGTGCGTCGGCCACGACCCGGGCCAGGGCGGCCCCGGACCGCTCGTCGTCCACGGCGGCGCGGTAGCGCTCGAGCTGGTCCGCGGCCATCTCCCACATCCCCGAGCCGGCGGCCAGCCCGTCCGCCGAGAGCTGGACGTACCCGTCGCCGACGATCGCGCCGATGTGGGTCTTGTACGGGGACTTGTCTCGGCTGAACCGCACGTCGCGGTACGGGCGGAAGATCCAGGCGTCGCCCCAGTCGGGCTCGAGCTCGGCGATCAGCGCCTCCATCGGCCCGCGGACGATGGTCTCGTAGCGCTGCTTGTTCCGCTGCCAGTAGGGCTTGGAGTTGTCGGCCTCGAGGCCCTCGAAGAACTCGAGAGCCTCGGCAGGCCACCCTCGGAACGTCATGGCCGGACCTCCGTCGCGGACGCAGAGCCTATCGGACCGTCCGGCCGGCGCGGGTGGGCCCGCTCGGCGGGCCGGCGCCTACGTGCGCTCGGCCGGGACCAGTCCGAGCGACCGCAGCACCCCGACCGGGAGCACATGGCAGTACGGTTCGTGCCCGGTCTTCTCGTAGTAGCGCTGGTGGTACTCCTCGGCCGGGTAGAAGACCTCGAAGGCCGTGATCTCGGTCGCGATGGGCCGACCGAACCGCCCCTTCGCGTTGGCCCTGGAGGCCTCGGCGATGCGCCGCTGCTCGTCCGAGTGCGTGAGGATGATGCTCCGGTACTGGTCCCCCACGTCCGGACCCTGCCGGTTGACCTGCGTGGGGTCGTGCATCGCCCAGAACACCTCGAGCAGCTGCTCGTAGCTCACGCGCTCGTCGTCGAACGTGAGCTGGACGACCTCGGCGTGCCCGGTGGTGTGGCTGCACACCTCGCGGTACGTCGGGTTGGTCGTGTGGCCCCCGCTGAACCCGGAGATCACGTCGACGACGCCGGGGACCTGCCGGAACACCCACTCGACACCCCAGAAGCAGCCGGCCCCGAACGTCGCGGTCTGGATCGTCATGGAGAGGGACCTCCTTCCGTCTTCCCTCTCAGGGTCTCACGAGCCGCCCCATCCGTTTCATCCCACGACCCTCACTCGCCGACCGGCCAGTGCTCGACCTCGAGATGATGCCGGTCGACCAGGGGTGGAGTGGGGCCGGCTCAGGCGCCGGCGAGCCAGTCCGCGGCTTCCTTCGCGTGGTAGGTCAGGATCAGGTCGGCCCCGGCCCGGCGGATCGAGGTCAGGACCTCGAGCGTGGCCTTGCGGCCGTCGAGCCAGCCGTTCTGCGCGGCCGCCTTCACCATCGCGTACTCGCCGCTCACGTTGTAGGCAGCGAGCGGGAACCGGGTCTCCTCCTTGGCTCGGCGGATCACGTCGAGGTAGGGGAGCGCGGGCTTCACCATCACGATGTCGGCGCCCTCGTCGATGTCGCTGCGGATCTCGCGGATCGCCTCGTCCGCGTTCGGCGGGTCCATCTGGTACCCCGCCCGGTCGCCGAACCGCGGGGCGCACTCGGCGGCCTCGCGGAAGGGCCCATAGAAGCTCGAGGCGAACTTGGCGGCGTACGCGAGGATCCCCACGCGCTCGAACCCGTTGGCGTCCAGCGTGTCCCGGATCGCACCGACCTGGCCGTCCATCATCCCCGAGGGGCCCACCAGGTGTGCACCGGCCTCGGCCTGCGCGAGCGCGATGCGCCGGTAGCGTTCGAGCGTGGCGTCGTTGTCGACGTGGCCCTCGTCGTCGAGCACGCCGCAGTGCCCGTGGTCCGTGTACTCGTCCAGGCACAGGTCCGCGATCACGACGTGGTCGTCGCCCAGCTCCTCGCGCAGGAGCCGCAGGCCCTTCTGGGCGATCCCCTCGGGGTTCCAGGCCTCCGAGCCCTCGGGGTCCTTGCGCTCGGGCACGCCGAACAGCATCAACGCCGTGACGCCCTTGGCCGCGATCTCCACCGCCTCCTTGCGCAACGACTCGAGGGTGTGCTGGAGCTGCCCGGGCATCGACGCGATCGGCTGCGGCTCGGCGATCCCCTCCTTCACGAAGAGCGGCGCGATGAGGTGCCGCGGGGCGAGGTCGGTCTCGCGGATCAGCGATCGGAGCGCCGGTGTGCGCCGGAGCCTCCGGGGCCGGTGCTGCGGGTACGAGGCCATGGCGGACAGGGTAGCGCCGACCCTCACGAGCGGCGAACCAGGACCCGCTCGACGGCGGCGATCAGACCCTCGATCGTGTGCGGTGTGGCCACCGCGGAGACCCGCAACCCTCGAGCGCGGGCCTCTCGGGCCGTGACCGGTCCGATGCACACGACCTTCGGGTTCCCCCGAATCACCCGCACGGCGCCCAGGAATCCTCGGACCGTCGAGGCGCTGGTGAAGGTGATCGCGTCCACGAGCCCGTCCCGGAGCGCCTCGCGCGCCTCGCGCGGGAGCGTGCCGGGCGTACGCGTCCGGTAGGCGGGGACCCGGACCGGGTCCCACCCCTTGGCGGCCAGGGCGGTCTCCAGCCCCTCGGGCGCGATGTCCGCCCGGGCGCACAGCACGCGGCCGCCGCCCTTGGGGAAGGCTCGGGCCAGCGCCACGGTCGTGAAGGTGGACGGCATCAGGTCGGGCTGCCGGCCGGCCCAGGCCTCGAACGCCTCGGCCGTCCCCTCGCCGATCACCGCCACGCGGGCTCGGACCCGGTCGGGGGGGATCCGCGCCGCGAGGGCGTCGATCGCGTTCCGGCTGGTGAGGGTGATCCACGCGAACCGCCCCTCGGCCAGCTCGCGGAGCGCCGTGGTGAGCTCGGCCGACCGGGCCGGGACGATCTGGACGGCGGGGGCGGCCAGGGCACGGGCCCCACGAGCCTCGAGCGCGTGGACGAGCTCGGCCGCCTGCTCGACCGGCCGGGTCACCAGCACG
>JBHGAT010000131.1:0-5626 GCA_041946645.1 Candidatus Velamenicoccus archaeovorus
TCGGCAGCACCGGCGACGCCGGGACGACCAACCACGACCACTTCGAGTGGCACCCGAACGCGATCCCTTCGAACATCCAGCCGAGCCCGTACGGGTACACCGTGATCGGGACGGCCGTGAACCCGTTCCCGTACCTGAACGCCGTCTGCAACTGACCGCCTCCGCGCGCCGGCCCGTCGCGGCTGGGTAGGTTGACCGGCATGGCGCACGCGCGGAGCGCGGCTGCCGGGGCCCGCGCTCGGCTCGCGGCGGTCCTGGCCATCACGGTCGCGGTGCGAGCCATCCGTAGGTCCGGGCGCGGTACCCTGGGTCGCGCGATGGCCACCCGCGGACGAGCGCTCCCCGCTGCCGGCATCGGTGCCGGCGGGGTGATCGTGGGCCACCTGCTCGCGTACGTGCTCACGTTCCCCGTCGGCGCGGTGCGGTACCGACACCTCATGGAGGCCGGTCACGGCTCGTTCCACGCCGTGGTCATGGTGGCCGGGCTGCTCGCGGGTGGCGCCGCCGCGGCCCTGCTGATCCGTGCCGTCCGTGCCGAGGGCGGCCCGCCCGTCCCCTCCGCTCGGCTCCTGGCGACGCTGCAGGTGTCGGGCTTCCTGCTCCTCGAGCTGCTGGAGCGCCACGGGCGGATCGACCTGGCCCTCACCGATCCGGGCGTGCGCCTGGGGATCGCCGTGCAGGTGCTGGTCGCGGTGGGGCTGGCCGTGCTGCTTCGGGCGTTCGTCCGGGTCGTCCGGGCCGTGGCCTCGCTGCTGCGCCGACGGTTCCGGATCCGCCCGGCGTCCCCCCCGCAGCCGGCCGTCCCGGCGCGTCGACCACCGGCGGCGGCACTGCTGGCCTTCGCGCCGCGGCGAGCCCCGCCCGACCCGCTCCCGTCCTGCTAGATCGGCAGGCGGCCGCCCGTCGGCCGCCGGACGGAAGCGAGGTGAGCGATCGATGAGACCCTCCACGCGCTGGCTCGTGGCCGTGCTCGGCCTGGCGGCGATCGTGGTGCTGTTCGTGGCCCTGCGTCCGGGGGCGTCCTCGGACGCGAACGGATCTGGATCGCCCGCCGCCACGGCCTCGACCGGCCCGACCGGCGCCGGCGTCACGCCGACCGGCGAGCCGTCGGCGGCCGGGGAGCCCTCCCCGGGAGCGGGCGTGGCCGAGATCGACGTCACGGTGCGGAACGGGACCGTGCAGGGGCCGGGCGAGCTCGAGGTGACGCGGGGCCAGCGGGTCCGGATCGTCGTGGACGCCGACGTGACCGACGAGGTCCACGTGCACGGCTACGACCTCCACGGCGACGTCGCCCCCGGCTCCCCGGCGGAGATCGTGTTCGCGGCCGACGCGCCGGGGGTGTTCGAGGTCGAGCTGGAGGACGCCGGCCGGTTGCTGTTCGAGCTCCGGGTGTCGCCGTGATCGGCGTGCTCGCGCACGGCTTCGGCGGGCGGGTCGACCTGCCGGTGCCGAGGTCGCTGTTCGTGTTCGGTGCGGCGACGGCGCTCGTCGTGTCCTTCGTGGCGCTGTCGGTGCTGTGGCGCGAGCCGCGGCTCGAGGGTGGTGGCCGGACCCGCGCCCTCGGGGCGCTCCGGTGGCTCCTGGCGAGCCCGGTGGTGGAGTGGATCGTGCGGGGGCTTGCCTGCGTGGTGTTCGCGGTCGTGACGGTCGCCGCGTTCGTCCGGGCCGACGCCACCGAGACGATCGCGCCGGTGTTCGTGTTCGACTGGTTCTGGGTGGGGCTGGCGTTCGCCCACGCGCTGTTCGGCAACCTGTGGGCGACGCTCTCGCCGTTCGACACGTTGGGGCGGCTGCTGCTGCTGGACGAGCCCGACCATCGACCTCCCCTCACGTACCCGAAGGCCTGGGGCCGGTGGCCGGCGGCCGTCCTGCTGTTCGGGTTCGTGTGGCTCGAGCTCGTCGACCCGTTCGCCGGCGTCCCCGGCGCGCTCGGCTACGTGATCGTCGGCTACTCGCTGCTCAGCGTGGCCGGGATGATCCTGTTCGGGCGCAAGGCCTGGGTGGAGAACGGCGAGGCGTTCGCGGTCTACCTGGGGCTCCTGGCCAGGCTCGCCCCGCTCGGCCGCGACGGCGAGGGGCGGGTGGTGATCCGCGCGCCGCTGTCGGGGCTCGCGTCGCTCGAGCCCCGCCCCGGGGTCCTGGCGGTGATCCTGGTCGCGCTCGGCTCCACCACGTTCGACGGGCTCTCCCGGACCACGTTCTGGGTCTCCCGAGCCTCCCCGTACACGGGATGGCAGCGGACGGCGCTCGACACCCTGGCGATGCTCGGGGTGATCCTGCTGATGGCCGGGGCGTACGCGCTGGCCATGGCCGCGGCCGGCCGGATCGTCGACGGCCACTGGCATCCCGTCGCCGCCCGGTTCGCCCACAGCCTGGTCCCGATCGTGTTCGCGTACCTGGTGGCGCACTACTTCTCGTTCCTGCTGATCGAGGGCCAGGTCGGGCTGTCCCGGATCTCCGATCCGCTGGGGCGCGGGTGGGACCTGTTCGGCACGGCCGGCCGGACCGTGAACCTCGCCCTGCTCTCGGCCACGCTGATCTGGTACGTGCAGGTGGCCGCGATCGTCCTCGGGCACGTCGGAGGGGTGATGCTGGCACACGACCGGGCCATCTCGTGGTTCGAGGCCCGCACCGCGATCCGGACCCAGTACGCGCTGCTGGCCGTGATGGTGCTGTTCACGTCGGCCGGCCTGTTGATCCTCTCGGGGTGATGGCCGTGGCGGGGATGACGCACGGGCTCGCGCTGCACGGGCTGGTGGCACATGGCACCGGGATCGACGACCTGCTGGTGATCGGGATCGCGACGTTGGGCTTCCTGTCCTACTCGGTGCTGCGGAGCCGCCGCGGCGCCCGATCCGCCCGCGGCGACCGGCCCGATCGGTGCGGCTACTGCGGGGCGCGGGCCGGCGATGGCGAGCGGTGCGCCGGGTGCGGCTTCCGGCTGCGCCGGGCGCCCCGCCTCCCGTCGCGATCGTGAGGCGCGACGGTCGGGTAGCCTTCGGTCGCGTCGTATCGAGGAGCGGAGGCGGGTTCCGATGAGGGCCGAAGACGTGCGTCGGGTCGGGGTCGTGGGGTGCGGCGTGATGGGCTCGGGGATCGTGGAGGTGTGCGCCCGGGCCGGGCTCGACGTGCGGTTCCTCGAGGCCACGCCCGAGCTCGTCGAGCGCGGCCGGGGACTGATCGAGACCTCCACGCTGCGCGCCGTGGAGCGCGGCAAGCTGTCCGAGGCCGAGCGTCAGACGGCGCTGGGCCGGGTGAGCGCCACCACCAACGTCGAAGACCTCCACGACCGCGAGCTCGTGATCGAGGCCGCCACCGAAGACCACGCCGTGAAGCGCGATCTGTTCCGCCGGCTCGACGAGGTTACGCCGCCGGGCGCGATCCTCGCCAGCAATACCTCGTCGATCCCCATCGCCGACCTCGGGGCCGTGACGAAGCGCCCCGACAAGGTGATCGGGCTCCACTTCTTCAACCCCGTGCCGGTGATGGGCCTGATCGAGATCGTGAAGTCGATCACCACGTCGGACGAGGCGGTGGAGTTCGCGCGGGCGTTCGGGGTGGTGCTCGGCAAGACGACGGTGCTCTCCCGGGACCGGGCCGGGTTCATCGTGAACATGCTCCTGATCCCGTACCTGAACGGCGCGGTGCGGATGCTCGAGGAGGGGTTCGCCACCCGCGAGGACATCGACACGGCGATCCACCTGGGGCTGAACCACCCGATGGGACCGCTCACGCTGATCGACCTGATCGGCGTGGACACCACGCTGTTCGTGGCCAACGTCCTCTACGAGGAGTTCAAGGAGCCGTTCTTCGCGCCGCCCCCGCTGCTCAAGAGGATGGTCACGGCCGGGCACCTGGGGCGCAAGAGCGGCCGGGGGTTCTACGAGTACGAGGTCTGATCCTCCTCGTCGGGGATCAGCAGGGCCGGGCTCGCCACCGCCACGATCGCGAACAGCGCGAACGCGAGGACGTGCGCCACGGTGCACCACAGGCAGATCGCCTCGATGATGAACAGCTCGGCGTAGATCAGCCAGAGCGCGAACCCGATCCCGGCGATGGTCCCGGCCAGCCGGAGCAGGTGGAGCGCGCGCGAGCCGCTCCGCCACGCCACGGGCAGGCAGAGCGCGGCCATGCCCACGGACCAGGCCAGCCCGAGCACGGCCACCGGGATGCCCAGGAACGTGGACTGCGGGCTCGTCGTGACCACCTCGCAGTTGACGGTGTCGCCGGTCCCGCAGGCCAGCACGTCGGGGCTCGTGTAGTGCGCGATCGTGAGGTACGTGGACACGGCGATCCCCCCGATCGCCACGGCCAGGCTGGCCGGCGCGACCCACCGCGCGACCCGGCTCACGACGGCGGCTCCTCGGCCCCGGTGCGCCGGACGTCGCGCGCCGCGGCCAGGCCGGCCAGGTACCCGGCCACCTTCGCGGCGTCCACGAACGCCAGCAGCGCCGGGATCGCGGCCAGGGCCCACAGGCGCTCGACCGGGTCGTCGAACCGGCGGAGGACCCGCCGGGCCGGCGCCGCCGCGTACGCCGCGCCGCCGGCGAGCGTGACCAGCCTCGGCAACCGGCGCCGCGAGCCCCAGGCCGCGAGGGCACCGCCGTACACGCCGAACCGCAGCGCGTGCCGCTCGGGGTGCATCCCGGCGACCGCGTCCCCGCGCGCGTACCGGAAGTACTGTGTCCAGGTGCCGGCCAGGGTGGTCCGGAGCGGCCACCCGACCACGGCGTCGGGGACGAACCGGAGATCCAGGCGGAGCTCGCGCCACCGGTGGTTCACGTACATGTCCTCGCCGATGTCGAGCCACTCCGGGTACCCGCCGGCCGCCTCGATGGCCGATCGCCGGAACGCCACCGACCGCGCCGAGGGCAGGAACGTGGACGGGTTCACCTCGGCGGCGTCGGGCAGGTTCAGGCAGGTCATCACCCGCGGCAGGAACCCCTCGGCGATCGGCTCGGTGAACCCCATGGCCACGTCGGCGCCGTCCTCGAGCGCGGCCGCCAGGCGCTCGAGCCACCGCGGCTCGAGCTCGCAGTCGGCGTCGGAGACGGCGATCGCGTCGTGCGCCGCGGCGGCGATGGCCACGTTGCGGCCCCGGGCGATGTTGGCTCCCGGCTCCTCGATCAGCGTGACGCCCTCGGCCCGGCGGAGGACGTCGAGCGTCCCGTCGGTCGAGCCGCCGTCCACGACGACCAGCTCGTCGGGCGCTCTGGACTGCGCGGCCACGCTCTCGAGGAACACGCCGATCCGGTCGCCGGCGTCCTTCACCGTCGCGATCAGCGAGACCTTCACTTGGAACCCGCCACCCGCTCGTAGACCTGGAGCGTCAGGCGCGCGGTCTCGTCCCACGAGAAGCGCTCGGCCCGGGCCCGGCCCTTGGCGGCCAGCCGCTCGGCCAGGTCCAGGTCGGTCAGCACGTGCTCCAGGGCCCGGGCGATCTCGCGCACGGAGCGAGGGTTCACGCCGAGGGCCGCGTCCCCGGTCACCTCGGGGATCGAGGACGTGTTCGAGGCCACCGTGGGGACGCTCCGGGCCATCGCCTCGACCACCGGCAGCCCGAACCCCTCGTACAGCGACGGGTACACGAAGGCCGCCGCCCCCCGGTACAGCGCGTCGAGGTCGG